>CAZUVQ010000150.1:1847-2520 GCA_964623915.1 uncultured Oscillospiraceae bacterium | reverse complement strand
AAAAAACATAAAAAAACAGCCCCCATGTCGTTACAGGAGCTGCACTCTATGATAGCAGACTAAATTATATTTTATAAGTGCATTCACATTTAGTGCCTGCACTTATTTTTTTACCTATCTTGCTCAAATTCAGCAATACCTATCAACGGTTTGTTAAAATCCTCCCACAAATATGATTTTACTTTAATGTGTTCTTCTGTTATATGAGAAAAATCAAAAGTGTTGGTATAATCCGTAATCAATATTCTTTTTATATCGAGCAATTCATCCTCACTGTTAAATACTGCCACATATAAGAAACTGCCTTTTATCCTTGGGTCTGTCCCCTGATATTTTACAGTGTATTTTTTATCACTCCCGTTATTTTCAATTGTAAGCTGTGGTATGTTATCATTGTTATGATAAAGTTTTGTATTTATAAGTTTTAATTTACCGTTACCATCATTTATAAATGCACCGTCAAACTCATATATATAGTGTTGATTCTGTCCGTCAATAATTAAACTCTCATTTTCCGGTACAATAATTTTTAAATCAGAAGTCATATAATAATTATCCGATAAAGTCAACACTTTTGTTTCACTTGACAGCGCCCGATTTATCTGTGCTTTATAATCATGGATTTTTGTTTTGTCTATTCCATTCATGAGGCGTGCCATAAAAATGCCGAATT
>CAZUVQ010000150.1:0-1837 GCA_964623915.1 uncultured Oscillospiraceae bacterium | reverse complement strand
GCCATATGATAATAACCCCTCTGCCGAACCTCTCAAAACACCAATGCTAACTAAGTATGCCATGCTTTTTCTGTATGGTTCGTAAATCTTTTCTGCATCAGAAAAACGGTTCAACACTTTTAAATTTACTTTGTCTTCATTAAACCCGCTATATTGCTTTGTTATGCAATATGCCAATTCCTGCCTTGTTATTATATCCTCGGGTCTAAATTTCTTGCTTGGGCTGTCCGTGATAAAATAATCCTTGCAAGCCCATACAGATTGTACATACCAGGCATTCGCATCTATATCAGAAAAATAGTCATCAAGCTCTGCCTGTGTGGGAGCTTTTGTTTCCTCGTTTTTTGCTCTATAGATAAGCATTGTAGCCTCTGCCCTTGTTATGCTACCATTTGGAAGAAACTTGCCATCTTCTGTGCCGCTAATTATTCCGTTTGCCAACAAATACATTGCACCGTCATAAAACCAATCTGATGACGATACATCTTCAAAACCGATTTTATCGCTTATAACCTTATTCCCTTCATACACCCCGCCTGTTTTAATTAATGCTCTATAAATTATTGTAGCCATTTCAGCAGAAGTAATTCCGCCTTCCGGCTCAAAATTACCGTCTGGCATACTGCTTATTATTCCCAGATTATTAAAGGTTGCAATAGCTTTTTTATACTCTGTGTCAAGTTCATCACAATCCGTGAAATACAAAGGAGCATCATTATATAACAAACCTGTTAAAAGTGATGTTGCAAGAACAATTTCCTTTCGAGTGACATTTTCATCATCATCGCCTATAAATGTATAATCCGATTCAAACTTACTGAAAAACCCTTTTGCATATCCTCTGTTAACAAGCGAATCATCTAATATAAACAATGGTTGGCGATAAAATTTATTCAGCTTATAGCATGCATCAAATGCCCAGTGGGAAAAAGCCCTGTCAAGCCTTGCCATAACTTCGCAAAGCTCAGCTTGTGTCAGAGAATCAGTTATATTGATATCATCAAAAATACTGAAATAGTTGCATAAATTATCTGCTATGTACATACCGGGATATAATTCTAATTCTTCATCCCATCCGATTAAGTTTTCATGGCTCCAGTCGCCAACCAGTGACGGTGCCAATGCTTTCACTGCGAAATACGAACAGCAAAAAAGCTCCTGTCCATCCACTATATTTTCCCATGGGAAAAAATAGCTTGCATTCTCTTGGGGCGGCATAATTGTTGCCATTGCATTTACATAATTACTGTCATACCCTAATGCAGATATGAGAATTTCCTTGGCATAGGCAATGGTTGCCACCTCATCTGAATATTTAAAAACTGTTGTACTATATTTTTCATTCAGATAATCTGCTGCTGTATTTGTATCTGCTATTACGAAATTTGCGGATAAGCAGATAAAAGAAAAAAACAAAACTAAAATTCTTTTCATAAAATACCTTCTTTTACTCAATTTATGAAAAATCATAAATCCACATAATATATGATTATATTACATCAATACGGGGCTTGTCAAGATTTTTTTAACCAAAAACAAAAAAACCGCCATAAGGCGGTCATAAATTGTCAGAAAAACCTATTTAATGACTGCTGAACAATTCAAAAGCGCTTTTAGGCGTTTTTGAATTGTTCAGGTGCAAGGTTTTTGAACTTAATAGCAGAAATAAACAGGAAGTCAATCAATGCCGTGAACCGAAAAACAGCATTAAAGTGCTATTTTTCGCTATGAAATTGAAGGTTTCATAGAAATGGTTTCGCAAAACCATTTGTTCAGTAGGCATTATTTAAACTGTGAATTATAAAGCTCGTCATAAACACCGTTTTTTGATAGAAGC
>CAZUVQ010000149.1:0-2521 GCA_964623915.1 uncultured Oscillospiraceae bacterium | reverse complement strand
CTGTATGAAAATTCACCAAGTTGATGATTTTTTTTCGTAATATCATACCTCGAACTATCAGTGTTAACTCTACCCACCATTACTTTAACATATTTATAACCAAGGTTTTTATCAAAATTAACTTTTACAGAAACTACATCGGCAGAACCGGTTTCAATCATTTGAACCCCATTTACCCTATTTTCGTAACTAAATACTGTTGAATCTGATTCGTCAATAGTTGTCCAATTTATTCCGTCAGTACTAGCAAAAATATCAAGTACACCTTCATTTTGAATTTTATGTGATATGTCAATGGTAAATGTTGTTAAACCTGAGGCAGACGGAACATTTCCGCCTATATTTATATACCAGCTATAGTACTTGTTATCACCACTCGATGCGAAAGATGTTCTAAAAACCCTGCCGTCATACGCGGTATATGTTTCACTTGCCGCCCCTTGTGCAATCTGAATTCTACCTGAAGATGGACTGGCACTATCGTCAATCCATCCGTCTGCGGCAGCCCATCCGGTTATGGAAGGCCATGTGGGCGCTTCTGTAGTTGAAGAAGTCATTTGATACTTAACCTCGGTTACATTCAGATCAGCAAAGCTTGATACAGTTGTAACACTTTTTGAACTGAATGAATTTGACACCGGTTCAGCAGCCGATACACCAATCGGAACTGCAAACATTGCACTAAACATAATTACCGCCAATACAATTGAACTTAATCTTTTAGAAAATTTCATACTATCACCTCTTTTGTCTTAATAATTTTTTGTTTGATGCTTTAAATAGTTATTTGACCATTTAAACTGATATTAATCATCAAGAAGTTAATATATAACGGCAATAATCAAATTATTGCCGTTATATAATCTAAATGCAAACTATTCCTCAGGATAAACCGAAAAGCTACCACATGGAATTAAAGTATCAAGCGATTTGAACACAAATACTCTTGCACACTCTATACCAGCATCATCAATTGAAATTTCTGGAACACCTGTTAACATTGCACATCTAGCCAATTCTTTTTTTTCAGAATCACTATATCCCGCAAGTATAACAATATTTGTCGGCTGTACGCCTGTAAGAGTAGCAATTATTTTGTTGTCTGCATTTGAATAATTAACATCTAATTGCTCAACATCCATTGGGAACCAACTGTATGAAAATTCACCAAGTTGATGATTTTTTTTCGTAATATCATACCTCGAACTATCAGTGTTAACTCTACCCACCATTACTTTAACATATTTATAACCAAGGTTTTTATCAAAATTAACTTTTACAGAAACTACATCGGCAGAACCGGTTTCAATCATTTGAACCCCATTTACCCTATTTTCGTAACTAAATACTGTTGAATCTGATTCGTCAATAGTTGTCCAATTTATTCCGTCAGTACTAGCAAAAATATCAAGTACACCTTCATTTTGAATTTTATGTGATATGTCAATGGTAAATGTTGTTAAACCTGAGGCAGACGGAACATTTCCGCCTATATTTATATACCAGCTATAGTACTTGTTATCACCACTCGATGCGAAAGATGTTCTAAAAACCCTGCCGTCATACGCGGTATATGTTTCACTTGCCGCCCCTTGTGCAATCTGAATTCTACCTGAAGATGGACTGGCACTCTCATCTATCCATCCGTCTGTAGCAGCCCATCCGGTTATGGAAGGCCATGCACTTGATGTATTCATTTGATACTTAACCTCGGTTACATTCAAATCAGTAAAGCCTGATGGAGTTGTAATATCTCTTGATTTAAATTCACCTGCTCCAGCTATTGTGTCCCAGCTGTATGAAAATTCACCAAGTTGATGATTTTTTTTCGTAATATCATACCTCGAACTATCAGTGTTAACTCTACCCACCATTACTTTAACATATTTATAACCAAGGTTTTTATCAAAATTAACTTTTACAGAAACTACATCGGCAGAACCGGTTTCAATCATTTGAACCCCATTTACCCTATTTTCGTAACTAAATACTGTTGAATCTGATTCGTCAATAGTTGTCCAATTTATTCCGTCAGTACTAGCAAAAATATCAAGTACACCTTCATTTTGAATTTTATGTGATATGTCAATGGTAAATGTTGTTAAACCTGAGGCAGACGGAACATTTCCGCCTATATTTATATACCAGCTATAGTACTTGTTATCACCACTCGATGCGAAAGATGTTCTAAAAACCCTGCCGTCATACGCGGTATATGTTTCACTTGCCGCCCCTTGTGCAATCTGAATTCTACCTGAAGATGGACTGGCACTATCGTCAATCCATCCGTCTGCGGCAGCCCATCCGGTTATGGAAGGCCATGTGGGCGCTTCTGTAGTTGAAGAAGTCATTTGATACTTAACCTCGGTTACATTCAGATCAGCAAAGCTTGATACAGTTGTAACACTTTTTGAACTGAATGAATTTGACACCGGTTCAGCAGCCGATACACCAATCGGAACTGCAAACATTGCACTAAACATAATTACCGCCAATACAATTGAACTTAATCTTTTAGAAA
>CAZUVQ010000148.1:0-2527 GCA_964623915.1 uncultured Oscillospiraceae bacterium | reverse complement strand
GAAGAAATACTAATATTTCACAAAAGAATTAATACAGAGCTTGATTGTTTGTTTAACGACACTGCAAAAGCGAAGAATTTAAAACCATTGCAAAAACTATTTTTGCTTGATTACAACAGACAAAAGAACGGAATACAGGCATATTATACATCGGTTAAATTTCCCACATATATTAAGCCTGTCGCACTTGATGAGGAATCCAGATTTGATGTTTTTTTAGAAAATAAAACATATACAATTGATAACATAGAAAATATAACCATTGCCGAAACCGTAGAAATTAGCCACATTAACGACCTTTTCTGCTACGAAATGATAAACATTGTTACTTATGATGCAAAAATCAAAAAATGCGAAAACTGCCATAAATATTTTATGCTTAAAAATAGAAAAGCCTCCGCCAAATACTGTGACAGAGTGCCTAAAGGTGCAAAAGAACCTTGCTATGTAATAGGTGCCGGTAAAAAATATGCTCATTCCGAAAAACATCCGGCTGTTATGCTCTATAATAAAGTTTATAAGCGCTTTGACTACCATTTCCGAAAAACCGGAAATATTTCTATGTTTGACTTTGATACATGGAAATGGTATGCAACCGAACTTCGTGATAAATGTAAATCCGGTGAAATTTCTATGGATGAATTTAAGCGGTTTATAAAGCTTGATTTTGAAGATGCTCTAAAAGTGGCTATGAAAAATTCGTAATAATATAAAAGTCAGTAAAACGGTACTATAATCGTTTTCACTGACTTTTATTTGGTAAACGAACCTAAAAACAAGTATATATATCTAACTCAAATCAAGTTTTGTTATTCATCTACACCATATGAGCTAACCCAATAAAACTTATCATCGTCTATTTTGTAGGTATTTTTATATGTGCCCTTGTAAATATTGCTACCACCGCTATATTCATTATATTCGCTTTCATGATAGACCCAAAGTGATATTTCATCATTGAATTCAGTAGCTTTTATAAGCTTAGTTGTATGCTTTACGGGTTCGTGTGATTCACTTGCGCTGTCGTTAAGCATTGTTAAATCTTTTGTAAAAAGGTATTTATTATTAGCTTTATTATAGTATACAACGCAATAAATAACAGGCGTGTGTTCTGTGATGAAATTAGCTATATTATTCCTTTCGTAAAAGAAAAATGAACCATACGCTATTGAATAAGCTGCACTCTCTGATTTTGGTAAAGGTATTCCAAACAATTTCTCACTGTATTTATCCATTGTATCTCCGTCAATTACACCAACTAATTTTTGTTCTGTTGCCGTATTGCCGAAGGTTTCACCATTTTCCAAAGCATGCTTTAAATTATCTAATCCAAAATGTATATCATCATTTTCAATGTCACCATACGACAAAAAATCTTTAATAATTCCATCTGCTTCATCATCTGTATAGTCATTATGAAATTCATCTTTAATACTCAACAAAGTAACAAGTTCACGATAAATATTCCCCATCCAAGAGAAATTCATTTCTGTAGAGTCCATTATTGCGGAATCAGCATAACATGCCCAATCGCCTTCACCATAGCACATAAAGGCATCACCCGTAAGCGTATTATTATATATTTTTTGAACAATAGGATCATTTATGTCAATTTCTGTTTCTTCTCGAATTATTACTCTTTTGTTATGAATATCCCAAGCCACATCGCAAGACAATGCTTCTGCTACTGCGCGAACAGGAATTAGAGTTCTGCCGCCAACAAGCATTGGAGGCACATCGAGTTCAATCGGACCGCTTCCTGTACCCATAAAACCATCAGAACCAACAGGCTTCACAGTCATTATTTGCATCCAATTTTTATCTATATACATCCAAATTTCCTTATCGTTCTTAGTTGCTTTAATAGCCTTATCGCTACCATTATCAAACCATTCTACTTTAGCACCTAACGCTTCAAATATTCCGCGCATAGGAACAAGAGTCCTATCGTTCACTATAATTGGATTTTGATCAAATGCCAATGTGTTACCGTTTACAATAACTTGTATATTATCGTCTGCTGCAACCGGAAATGATATAATATTACTTAATAATAAAACTAAAGTAAACACAGAAAGTTTTGTTTTATGTTTATTCATAAATGCTATCTCCTATCAAGTTATTTAGTTCTTTTAACACAATACAACAAATGCTGCATATCCATGTTGTAATAATGCTTTGTAAACTTACCGCCAACAGTCATACCATTGCGTTTTGCAACATTTTGTGATGCAATATTGCTGTCACGAATAATAGAATAAACCTCTTCTGCATTTAGGAAATTAAAAGCATGATTTTTGCAGGCAATTGCTGCTTCCGTGGCATAGCCCTTATGCCAAAATGCTTTTTGATACAAATATCCTATTTCCAATACTTCTCTGTCGCCTATGCTTTGCATTGTAAGACCGCACTGTCCGATCATTTCATTTGTTTCTTTCAAAATAACTGCCCACAAACCAAAACCATATTTCTCATATCGTCTTATTTGATTATCAAGCCATGATTGTGCTTCCTCATCGCTAAATGC
>CAZUVQ010000147.1:0-2537 GCA_964623915.1 uncultured Oscillospiraceae bacterium | reverse complement strand
CGGAAATTTAAGTTAAGATAATAAGATTAGAAGTAGCATTTAGCACTTGTCCATCAAGGGGGTATAAATTTGGGGAAAGAACAAAACAGCAAAAATTTCTGGAGCCGCTATGCGAAGGTATATGATATTGAGATTGACATGTTTAATCGTTCCGCCTATTCAAAAATGTACAGACGCATATCGGAAGTGCTTACGAAAAAAATGAACGTGCTTGAAATTGCAACGGGCACTGGATTAATTGCAGTTAATATTTCCGATTTCGTACAAACTATTGAGGCTACTGACTTTTCACCCAAAATGATAGAAACTGCAATGAAAAAAAGTGTCCCTGACAATGTGCATTTCTCAGTTGAGGATGCCACTGCACTCTCTTTTCCAAATCGGACTTTCGATGCCGTAATCATATCAAACGCTCTTCACATCATGCCAAATCCGGAGTTGGTACTAAAAAACATCAGAAGGGTTTTAAAATCAAACGGAATATTGATAGCGCCTACCTTTTCACATGGACACAAGAGTACTTCAACATGGAGCTTAAACACCTTTTTGCTCAAATTGTTTGGTTTTGAAACATATTCCAATTGGAGACCAGAAGAATATGTGGATTTCATCGATCAAAACGGTTTTTCCGTACAAACATGGGAGGTACTTAACGCAGCGTTTCCACTTGTTTATTTGGAAGCCAAATTACACGAGTAGTTTTGTTGCAATACAATGTGGTGTTTTTAAACTGATATTTGTCATGGGAACGGCAGACTGCGTGACACCCGATTTATTCGTACTGTTAAGTGTTTAATCTCCAATAACATCACTTGCGAGTTTTCCCCGCAAAGCTGTAATTTCGGTTTCAATCGCCTTGATTGCTTTAATAAATTCCTCGTCTATTTTTCCCGTAGGGTCTTCAATGCCCCAATCCTCTCGGTGCTTACATGGAAGATACGGGCATTCCACATTACAACCCATTGTAATGACTATTTCCACAGGCGGGATATCTTCTAAAAGCTTCGGACGCTGGGTTTCTTCCATGTCTATCCCGTAAAGCTGTTTCATAATCCGCACCGCATCAGGGTTAATACGATCTTTTGTCTCTGTACCCGCAGAATAACTTTCATACACATCTTCAGCTAAATGCTTGCCGAGTGCTTCGGCTATCTGGCTACGGCATGAGTTGTGAACGCATATAAATGCCACCTTAGGTTTGGTTTCTGTTGTTTTTTGTTTATCCATAGATGTGTCCTCGTTCTCTAAAAGTTCTTCCTTAGATTTACTTTTATTGTCATATTTTTTCAAGGTTGTCAAACCCCCGTACCCCTGACACACGTCCCCATGACACTTACAGCCCCATGGTCTATGTATAATTATATATTATAACTTATAGCTGAAAGTAATAAAATATATTCAAGATTTTAAAATATTATAATTAGCGGTAATAACAGTTACATCTGTAATGTTTTTAAAATCCTTATCATGTGTTATTATTGGAATGTTTTCTTCTTTAGCAATATCATAATAAATAGAATCATTCAAGTCTAAATTGTTTGCTTTATTAAAATATATATCCAAGTTTTTTTGTACAAATTTATAATCAAATTTTTCAGCATAAGGTAAGATTTCTAGTTTTATTATATTTAAAATCATTTTCGATACTCTATTAAAATCTTCTGTTTTTCTATACAGTTTATAATTAAAATTTTTACTTTTTAATCTTTTGTTATCTAAATAATTACTATACTCTATCCTAAAAATTTTATTGGCAAATTCAGTAATTAAATTAAGTGGCAAAAGGATCTTGGAATTATTTTTAATAATTTCACTGTAAAATTTACCGTATTTTTTAACTATATTTTTATCATAATTCCCTGGTACATAAAATAAATAAATCAGAACATTAGTATCAATTAAATATATTTTATGTTTATTTGGAGGATACGAAGTGACATCCATAAAATTACTCATCTTTTAGTACCTCATCTAAATTTGCAGACTTCCTTTTACTATCTTTATAGTAATTCTTTGCTCTATTTATAACGCTTGCAAACATCTCTAAATATTCATTCGGTACATTTTTCACTTTCAAAGATCGCTTTATTTCTTCTTCTGAAAAAAAGCCATATAAATCCCCAATGGCAGGGTTTAAGAACATTGATAATATGGAAGTAATATCAGTAAAATCAACTTCTACATTATTGCCCTTTTGGATGTTTTCTTTTATAATATTCCCAATTTCTTCTCCCTTATTTGGTTCAATTGCCTTTTCACCAACTAGTTCAAATAATTTAATCGTTTCAAGCATTAAAACCCCTCCTTAAAAGATATCATCTTCATTTATCTCACTCTTTAATTTATATGCTCCAGTATCATTTATGTTAACTTCAATATTCACAATTGTTCCGTTAAATGAATTACTAAATACTTTTTCTTTATTATAAGTTGCCCTATTAATTTCAGAATAATCTCTTTCTAAATATTCGTTATCCGATACCATTTGAAGTTTACCTTTGTTTAGCTTTAAAAATTCTTCTAACCAATGTAATCCA
>CAZUVQ010000146.1:0-2550 GCA_964623915.1 uncultured Oscillospiraceae bacterium | reverse complement strand
CGCAACAATAGCTGCTGCCTCAAGTGGGTGTAATATGTATGGCGTCGCCGTACCTTTTCGCAACATGCCATGATGTGCTTGCACAGCAAATATTATTGCTTTATCAAGAAGATCACTCATTATGAACCTCCGCCAACGCAGCTTATTTTTTCTTCTAGGACTTTTCTGTTAATTTTACATCAGTACGAAAAAAAAGAATACTCAATACCATTCTTCTCGCAAAACTCTCTTAGCTTTTTACAACAATCAATCCCTTGAAAATGCCTGCTGATCAAATCTAATTTGTTAAATTCGGATTCATTATATAAAGCATTAAGCAATTTCTCAGTATTTCTCTCATCGAAACTATAAAAATACTCGTAATCGCTATCCCCCAAAAAATCCTCGCACGGCTTACCAATATCTTGCCCTTTAATCTTTAGTTTATCTTCCAAGATTTCGGCAGTCACATAAATGCTCATCTGTTGATGCTTTTCATTACATAATACAGCTTTCATTGACATCTCCATGACTAAATTAATCTATAGCTCCAGTTCCGCCAGTCTGTCAAACTCGCCAAAAACCTTATCCTGCAAATTATCTGCCGTAATATCAAGCAGACTGATTGATTTTGATATTATTTTTTTTAAACCCCAATATGTCTTAGAGCTTTTATCATTCCTTGGTGTAGCTATTTTATAGCCGCCTTTTATATCAAAATCCATGTAATCTTCATTTCTTAACGGGTAGTAAAAAGCCCAATGGTTTGCTGGTGAACACCCTTCACTCCACTCATTAATTTTAAAATAATCAAACCTTGATATAAACACTAGGGGCATATTCTCACTTCCCTTTTCACCTAGGCAGATCTCAAAAACAAAAACCGAGTCATTTTTCCACCCATTACCGCTTTCGCAGTCCTCACTTTTAGAATTCTGAAATAATAGAATAAAATCATTTAACAGCCATGCTTCAGTATCATTATCAGATTTTCTTCTGAGAAATTTAGGCACAGAGCTTATATAATGGGTTTTCTCAGCGGCAATGGTTTTAGTGTATTCCATAAGCTTTTCCACATTTTCATATGTCTTATAGATTACTTTCAAAGCATTTTTTATGTTTTCACCTGAATTCATAATGCAAATCTCCCTCCACAAATATACTTGAATTAAAATCAAATGCGCTTTGAGGTTTATAATCAAACCTAAAATATCGTGATGCATCGATATAAAAGTCCTCACCAATATGCATATTATTAAATTGTTCAAACCCTTTTCTCTTAAGAAGCTTGATTAAGTCGGCAATTATTTGGTTGTGGAACTCATCCTCTAATTTTAAAAGAGACAATTCAATTAATAGCGCCTGCCAAGATATATACCCTAGTTTGACATCTTTATTAAGCAACCCTCTCTTAATTGTGTCCTCGTAAACATTTCTACACGAAGAACTACTGGCAATAAAAATAAGTACCTTTTCCTTGTTGCCGCCTTGTTTAGAAATTATCATTGACTCTCTTGACAACTGGTGTCGGCTTTTCTCGTATTCCGCTTCTATTTGAGGGGATTCATTTTGGTCAGAAAAATCTGCTCCGTCATCAGATGAAATACCACTTAAATATTTAACTTCAATTCCGCATATTTCATCATCAAAATCCAGTAATACATCAATTTCTCCATCATCATATGGCCAAAACTTAATATTACTATTCCAAAAACCTGCTTCTATATTTTTAAACGTATTGGCGACAGATTGAGGATAGACGGCATTTGAAAGTATTGGCTTCATTGCTTTATCAAAAGGAATATATCTTAAAGAGCCAAAAACATTTCCTGTCAGATTATCTTCTAATCTATCGCTCAAATTGCTGCCTGAGCTACTAATCTTTCCATATATCTCTGCTAACAATTTCTCACCCAATCTTTGCCTAATGATATTTTCATTATAACTCAAACATCAAATAACGCCATCTAAAACAGTGAATTCGTCGCTTCATTTTTAGGGTCCGTAAATTAAGAATGCATATTTGATTATTTAAGCTCCATGCTTGCAAAATACATTTCTAATGCTTTTTCAATAACCCCCTGGATTTCCGTTGCATTCTGTTCAGGTTTAAAAAAGCGGGAAAGTACTTTTGCTTTAATCTTTACTTCAGCAGGCTTATTTGGCTTACGATTTTTATTAATCGCTCCGGAGAGTATTGCCTTTATTTTTTCAATATCCAGACCACTTGTCTCGGAATAATTACGGAGCTGATTTGCTTTTGCCATGTTAATGGTATATTTCTTCTGGCATAGCACCTTATCTAAGTCTTCCTGCTCAGGTTTCTTTAAGAAAGAAAGCGTTACTGCCGGAATAAAGGCAATCTCTTCATTGTCAACTCTTTGAAGAATGGGTGGGATTAATTCATGTAACTTCAGATACCGTGCAACGGTATCCCTAGACAATGCATATTGCTGGCCAACCTTTTCAGTGGGCCTTACTTTTTCTGGCGCAACTTGCGCCAAAACTTCAAAACCCTCTATAGAAGGTGCTTTAGATAGCATTTCTATCTCATTAATAAAATCAAGTTTA
>CAZUVQ010000145.1:0-2590 GCA_964623915.1 uncultured Oscillospiraceae bacterium | reverse complement strand
TCTCCCACATCTTTTTAAGTATACCTTCTTCCTCAGACTGAATTTTCAAATCATCAGATGCCGATTCTTTTAAAGATTTGGGAGTGCTAAGCTCCGTCATCTGCATAACAGCGGCAGCAGTTACTTCTGTATCAACCTCTTTCAAGACATTTTCTTTAAGCAATATTTCATTAGCAATTGCAGGATAAAGATATGTACGCAGCATTTTACGCAAGTATCTGTTTTCGGCAATAAGACTGTTGTTAGCTTTTGAAAGTTCGACTTTTTCTGTCTGTAACAGTTTCTGAATATTTGCAGATTTACTTAACTGTGTTTCATAACCCGATTTCTTTTTCAAGAGATCTCTGTTTTGAGCTGCTATCTTTTTTGCATGCTCATATACAGATTTCCAATATGTGTCTAATTCATTTAATGCCTGTGTCAGCTTCATATTATCTTTATTCGAACGTATAAATCCGGAAACATCAAGGCTTTTGTACGACAATGATGCTTTTTCATTATGGCAATCTTCGGCTTGTACTTCCGCATAGCATTTCATACGCTCAATATGCTCACGAACCTCCATATTTCTTGCAAAATCATATCCTGCTGCAGAATAACCGAGTTCAACTGCATAATCTGCAATTAAACTACATTTTAGCAATTTTTCGTTGCATTCTGCACGTGCCAAATAATATGAATCAACAACAGCTATCATCTGCTCCGTTGTCATTTTTCTTGGTCTGCTCATAATTTCCCCTCCATATTTATGTACAAACTTTGACTGTATTTAACGCTGCTATTCTGTAATCTCAGCAGAGCTGATTGTATATCTTCATTACAGCCATTGCCTTTTCTCACCACTTCCAGTACGCTCATAAGATATTTACTATCATCATCAACCTGCTTTTTTCTTGCTGTAGTATCCGAAAACAATATATATTTGCCTGTTTTTCCATCAATAAAATGCGGACAAAAAATACATTCCCCTATCTCGCCATTTGGTCCGATACTTTTGATACAATCTTCAATTCTTCCGGAAATATATATGTCAGAATCACACTTTCCTCCGAAAACATCCACAGTTTTTTCCATATGATGTCTTCTGTGAGTTAATATATCCACAGCATTACTTTTTTGCTTTCTATACATTTCATACGTTGCACATTCTACGAAACGAGAAATATTTGAGTAGTAATGAGAACTTATGTTAATATCCTCATGACCTGCCAATTCTTTGCATATTACCGGGGAACCCCCGGAAACAATTAAACTGATCATAGCCAAATGACGTGTGTCCCCTAAATTAATTTGGTTACTTTCAAAATCTATCTCCGTATTCTCTCTTTGGAATTTTTCAAGGCAATATGACAAATTGTAATACGAATAATAAACACTGCTTGACGGTGCGCTTCTGTTGCAATATGAATAATGCGGCTGTTGTACAAACAATGTATCAAGAGATGATTTTGACATATTCTCTGTTTTCAGAACATACCATTCTACCTCTGCGGCTAATTTATCTGTTATTGAATATTTCATAAGCTTGTAATCACTGTTAATGCGATAACGCGTTATGTTTTTCCCGCCTTTCAACATTGTACGCCGTATTGTTAATATGTTTTCGCCACTTTTTCTTTCAATGCAATTCCTCGGTGTAAGCAAAAACTCGGTTGGTCTCAGTGGCAGGATTGCCGTTAGATTCCACCAAAAGTATAACGGAAAATAAAACAATTTCTCCGCTTCAGAGGCACCTTCCCAATAAGCATTCAAATTATCATTAAATCTGAAATACGTCTCGAAGCTGGCGAGAATTCTGGACCCGTTGTTTTTTCTTCTTTTACTGCTAAACAGAATATTCTCCTCCATGCGCTCTATCACTTGATCCTTGATTTCACTATCCGGAAGTAGCTTCAAAAACTCTAATATATGTACATCATCGGGCAGATTTTCGTACGGCATTTTACATATGCATAAAAGCTTATTGAAAATTTCTCTTAACCCCTGCAAGCTAAAACTACCCATATTAAATACTATATAAGCTTTTACCCCGTTAATAAAGCACTGATAGGAACAGCCTAACCATTTTTCAGCATACCTATTAAAGGTAAACATATCGACAGAAAAATGCAAATTCATGCGAGTGATTTGATTTGTAAGTATCCAAGTATTATCATCAAAATTTCCATTTAAAATTACATTTGTATACTTACCAAATATGTGTTTCGCCTGAGATAGTGTTTCCTCATTGATTTGCGTAACTACATAATAGGATTTCACCTTTTTCTCCCCATCAATTACAGCTTTTGCCGTCAACATAACATTGCCCCCTTTTTCAGTGTATTTATCATCGGTTCAACATCTAAATCAGGGTATAAACGTTTCATAGAGGCAAATATTTCAGTTATTGCCGGCATAACTGCTTCCTTTAAAATTTTTGCATACCGTTCTTCTGCCAAGGGCGAAGACTTTCTTGCTGAAACCAATCGGGAGTATTCTCTTGACAAGCAATGCAAAATTGTTTTTGTATATATTTCATAACCACAACCAATACAACTATCACGTCTTACATCTGCACAAGAAAATCCCGATGCAGTCATTAAACACAAGA
>CAZUVQ010000144.1:0-2616 GCA_964623915.1 uncultured Oscillospiraceae bacterium | reverse complement strand
ATCAGCCCCATAAAGATTTCCGTCCATATTTGCGAAAAACAAAAAATGTTTTGAGTCCTCTGTATACCATTCACCTGTTTCAAGGTTCAAAACACAGTTTATCCAGCTGTTTTCATCTACGGGCAAGCATATTACATATCTTCTTTTGTCGCTTCCGGCAGCCGCTTCTTTTGCCCTCACACGGTCAAGCCTTGCCATTATTCCACGAAGACCTGCTGTTAAATCCGTAGGGAGCGCACCGCCTGAATAACTTAATATTGCGTTATCACAAAGCCATATAAGCCTTCCGCAATCAATACATGATTTATCCGATAAACAGCCTGTGCTTTCAGATACCATCATCATCTGATATGTATCCGGTGTGTTGCCGTATATCTCCCCAAAGGAATGAGGTTTAAAATAAATAAGATGACCGTTATAAGTTTTCAACGCTGTGCAGTATTCTCCGTTTTGTGTTATTACAGTTTGCGAAAGCCCGTCATCAATTTCATACCATACATCACTGTCCATAATGCCGCCTAAAAAAAGATTGTCATTTTTCGTGTATGAAACGGCAATTCTACCGTTAACGGTTTCTGCCATATCAGCAACCGGCATTACTGTTTTGTTCCCATAAGTCATATTGCCGTTTTCATCAAAGGAAACATAATAGTGTCTTGTTTTTTTAATTCCCGACACAGTATATAGTTTGCCTGTTACAAGAATTGTTTTGCTTAAAAAAGTAAGCATATCATACTTGCCTGTGGGGCTTTCATCAACCTTGCATATATTCTTCCATACTCCGTCGTAATACTCCCAGTAACAGCCGTCTGCTTTTTTCAATACAACTGTTAAATATAATCCCTTGATAACACCGAAAAACAGTATTTTTCCATTAAGAGTATCAATCAAGGTTCTCCCCTCTCTCGGCTTTATGGCAGGTGATGAAACAGCTGAAACATTTATCATTTCAGAAGCTCTTCCTTTTTGTACACGAAGGGGATCACGAGAGGTATCAAGCCCCAAAAAGGAAGTAACTAACGGTGTTATTTTTGTACCAAGTGATTTTAAATATGGCCTTTTCAACAAATCACCCCTATCACATATATAACATCTTTTTTGCGTATTCACGTAGTGTAACAGTCATTTTTCCGTGATATCCGCAATGTGGGCATGTTGCAATTTTCATTTCTTTATAACCAATGTCACGCAGTGCAACTTTTTCGCACCGTGGGCATACGGGATTGTCAGCAAGTTTATTTATATCAATTTTATTTAAATATTCATGTGTTTTTATCCGTTTGTATACCCTTTGCGGAAGATAAATCATCATTAACATCTCCTTCTGATTTTGTTTTTACTAAAAATATAATCCTCTCGCTCTGTTTTTGTGTAAAAGCCATTTACATCATTTTTCAGAACAGTAACAGGAGGTCTGGACATAAGACCATACCGAAGTGCCTCCGGAGCATGTGTTATTTCATGCGGGGAATCCGATGCATCACCTACGGCATATTTATCATGTGTAAGCGCAGGAAGTGTTCTGATAAGATTTTTGCAATTACTGAAAATTTTCAGAGTATCATGATTCCCTTTAAGATATTCCCTTAAAACCCTCCACCCCGCTATTCTTCTGTCATCGGCACGCACAAGCCCGAAAAGCCCTGCTCGCGCCATTATTTCAATACCTGAAAAACCTGTATCCTGCCGCCTGTTCCACAAATCAGGAGAAGACACTATGTATGAAATATGCTCATCAGAACAAACCTTTGATATCTCATAAGCAGCTTCTGATAGCGTTTTGTCTTTTTCGTA
Source organism: uncultured Oscillospiraceae bacterium (assembly GCA_964623915.1). Taxonomy (GTDB): domain Bacteria; phylum Bacillota; class Clostridia; order UMGS1883; family UMGS1540; genus CAZUVQ01. Next base: position 822 of record CAZUVQ010000144.1, on the reverse strand, counting down.
GTATTCACGGTAAACAAAAACCACTCCCACGCTGTCAACAGCAAACCAAAGGCAGCATGTCATATCAAGCCCGTAATCAAGAGCGCAAAACCTTCTGTAACCCGTTGGAATTACAAATGGAGGTATAACGTGTTTTTCCCTGTCAAATTCAGTAAAAAACTGACCTTCAAATATATCCCAACAACCGTCAAGCAATGCTTTTTTCTCATTTTCGGGAAGAGAATCAAGCCTTTTTATATAATCGGGGTCATATTTCATAAGAAAGCAGTTGTCTGTCACCTTTGCTGGAATAAACACTCTTGTTCTGTCGTCAAATATTATTTTTTCGTCGAAAACGGCTTTATCTATAAACCTCGCCTTGACCCATGCATGACCCATTGAACCGGGATTTGTTGAAGATTTTACCTGTTTCGGAAAGCTGTTTGCTCCTCGAAGTCGTGATTGCATATATAAATACTGATATTCCGAAAAATGAGTCAGCTCGTCAAAACGGATAATGTCATATTCTGCTGATTGGTATTGTGTAACCGCTGAATCTGAGGACAAATATCCAAATTCAATCAAAGAACTGTTTGAGAAAACCATTCTATGCTTGGATGCATAGTACGTATAGCAGGATTTTGGAATAATTTCAAGTGCAGTCAGAATAAGTGAACGTTCAAGCTCTGGAAAAGATGTTCGCAGTACAAGCTGTTTTATACCTGGATATTCATAAGCTTTAATAAAAGCGTCTATCACCTGTCCAAAGCTTTTTCCTCAACCTGCCGCACGTATAATAGAGTTATCTCATTTTTGGGGTAACTCTATTATTTTCCCCTTTCA
>CAZUVQ010000143.1:0-2626 GCA_964623915.1 uncultured Oscillospiraceae bacterium | reverse complement strand
GATGTTCTTATTATTTACGGACGAAAATCGTATAATTACAGAACATCAATAGATTTTTTTAATGATGACAAGGAATATACTGCATATGAAGCTGTAATGCGTTGTGGGGTTGGGGTTGATTTAATATATATTGATGAACTCGAAGTTGCCGATATTGATAGATATAAATGTATTATTTTTATGAATGTTTATATGATAGACCAAAGCAAAAAAGAAATGATCGACAAATTTTTAAAGGGCAAAATCAAGGTATGGCTCGGACCACAAGGGTTTTGTGACGGAAAAACGCTTTCGTGTGATAATATTTCAAATATAGTAGGAATGAAAATCTCACGAATACCAAAAAACGATATTACTGATGATGTTTTACAGATTGATGGAATTGATTTGATGGATGGCGTGAAAATTGCAATGCCAAAAAAAGATTATTGCTTTTATGTTGATGATTCTGAAGTAAGAGTTCTTGCAAAATATTTTAATAATTATGCGGCGGCAGCAATAAAGGACGAGAATATATATTTGCCATCACTTGATATAAATGTAAACGAGATGAAAAAAATAATTGAATTTTGCGGTGCACATATTTGGTGTAATACCGGTGAACCAGTCTATACAGGGGCACAAATGGTTGCGTTAAATTCACCAAATGGTGGTATGCACATAATAAATTTACCGAATGGTAATATAATTGAATATGATTTTCCAAAATATTCAACGCTTGTCTTTGATTCTGAAACCGGTGAGAGATTAATTTGAATTTTTATTGGTGCAAAAATTGAAAAGGTATTTATTTCCCAAGAATTGCAAATTTTAAAAATTGCTTACTAAAAGCATTATTAACCAAAGAGAATCACAAAGGGAGATATGGTTAAATGCTATTTAAAGAATTGAAAGTATAATAACACAAGAGGGGTTGATACAATGAAAGAACTTTGTAGATTTTTTGAGCAACAAAGAGAAGAAACTCTTTGCCGAATAAAGTGTGATACGGAGCGTCACCGCATGGGCTTTGCAACGATTGAGGTGGTGGATAAGGATGGGACACCTGTTGAAAATACGAAAATCTCTGCCAAACAGCTCTCTCACGAATTTAAGTTCGGATGCAACAGTTTTATGCTTGATCAGTTTGCTGATGTGGAACATAATGAGAAGTATCGTGAAATGTTTCCAAGGCTCTTCAATTATACAGTTGTTCCGTTTTATTGGTCAGATTTTGAATTGGATGACGGAAATCCAAGAATAAGCAAGGAAAATATTGAAGTATACAGACGACCTGCACCCGAAAAAATCATTCGCTATTGCAACGAAAACAATATAAAAATGAAGGGTCATCCAATGTTTTGGCACAACTTTGTTCCAAAGTGGTTTGATATGGACAAAGAAACAGCAATGAGGAGAATAAGCCAACGCATAAGGGAACTTGCCAATGCTTACGGTGATGCTATCCTTGATTGGGATGTTGTAAATGAGTCACTCACCCCGCCTAATCTCAAGCGTGACTTGCACAATTTGCCAAATGATTATGTAAGAAAGTGCTTTGATAGTGCAAGACAGAATTTACCTGACAACAGATTGTTTATCAATGAAACAACCCATGTGTGGGAATCATATTTTAACTATGAGTTTGGTTCTTATTATATGCAAATAGAAAATATGCTCCTAAAGGGCACAAGAATAGATGGAATTGGTTTGCAATATCATATGTTTGACTCAGAAGAAAGACTTCGTGACACCGCTGAATTTTATTATAATCCGCAGAGACTTTTTGATGTTATGGATTCACTTTCTTGTTTCAGATTACCGCTTCATATTTCAGAGATTACTGTACCTGCATATGGAGGAGGCAACAAAGCAATGCAAAAGCAGGCTGAAATTACGGATTGGCTTTTCAGAATATGGTTTAGTCACCCAAATGCCGAGAGTATTGTTTGGTGGAATTTTGTGGATGGAACTGCTGCATATGCTCCTCTCGGAAGCAGTGAGGGTGAAAATTATTATCACTCAGGATTGCTTAACTATGATATGTCACCTAAGCCTGTATATAATGCTTTGGATAACCTTATAAATAAGGAATGGCATACTGAGGGAATGCTTAATGTAGATAAAAATAGAGCAAAACTACATGGCTTTTATGGTGACTATGATATATGTGTGGAACACAACGGTGTAACAACAAATCAGCGTATTAGTTTTACAAAGAGTGGTAAAAAGCTGTTTAAAATGACGGTAGAGTGTGTCCTCCCCTAAAAAATGGACACAAAATAGCTTCAAAAAACGGAATGAATCGCAGTATTTCTTTAATATGCTAAAATCCACGCATTTATTACATGGTTCACTTGACAATGAGCCTCTGAAAGCGCGGCTTTCCGCACTGCTGCAATTACCCGTAAGGCAATATGCCTCTGCAAAAAGCAATCATAATGATTGAATTCAGAAATGAACAGAATTCAGAAATGAACAGAATGAAAAGAATAAATGGATATATTAATGCTTTGGTAAACAATAAAACAGTTACCAATATATTAATACGTAAGTTCATAAAACATTTTATCACCAAAACAGAAAGGAAGGAACACAATGAAAGAAGAAAAGAAATTATATAAAAAAATTAAATACATATTGCAAA
>CAZUVQ010000142.1:0-2626 GCA_964623915.1 uncultured Oscillospiraceae bacterium | reverse complement strand
CATAATCAGATCGTAAGCGTCCTAACGAGCGTACATTGTTGCCGCCTGAGTCTGCTGGTATCCTGAAGAAAAATCAGGAAGGCAGGCATTTTCATGACCAGAGAAGAAAAGAGAGCACTTTGGGGACAGCGGATTTCCTCATACAAAGCAAGCGGATTAAATGCCGAGCAATGGTGTAGCATTCATGATCTGTCCCTGGCAACGTTGCGCTACTGGCTGGGCCGGCAAAACCGGCAGCAAAAGCCGCAGGAGAAAACCGAGGTACAGTGGCTGCTACTGGATGAGACACCAGCCCCATGCGCCATCGAACCCATCAGTGTGACTGACAATGAAGTTCGCATTCAGGTTGGCAAGACCTCTATCTTTGTGGGGCGCGATTTTTCAGAAGAACTACTCGTGCGCGTCCTCAAAGTGCTGCACGCGTATGCTTGATTTTGACTCGGGCACGAAAGTGTACCTTGCCTGTGGTCCTACTGATCTGAGAAAAGGGTTCGAGGGCCTCAAACTCATCATCAAGCTCAACCACAAGTTGGATCCGTATTCGAAATCCATGTTCGTGTTCTGCAACCGGTCCAGGACAACGATGAAGATTCTGCAGTGGGATGGTTCGGGGCTGTGGCTGTATATCAAACGATTGGACCGTGGAACATTTCAGTGGCCCAGCGTGCCGGATGAAGTCAAACGGGTTGGTGTCAAACAGTTGCAATGGATCCTCCACGGCCTCTCGGCAGAGCAAAATAACGCCTTTCCGGAGCGTCATCCAACGCTCATCATATAGCCCGTCATCTCTTCGTCGAAATGACGGAAAACCTTTGAAACAAGCGTTCTTCAGAGCTTTGTTCGTCATTTCGTCAATGGATTTTTGACATCTTTTCCTGTACGATAAATGCATGGAAATGAAGAGAAAAAACGCGCTGACGGACGCACAATTGAATCAGTTATCAAGAGATCAGCTGGTTACGATGTACCGTGTACTTCAGGAGAAGTATACGGAAGTTGAGAAGCGCCTTGATTTTCTGACCGAAAAGCTTTCTCTTGCCAACCGCGACAAGTTCAGTGCATCAAGCGAGAAGCGTCCTTACGAAGAGGGCGTCAGGCAATTGGACTTCTTCAACGATGTGGAACTGGAAGCCGCCAAGGCCAGTGGTTTGTTGTCCGAACCAGAAACAACCATCATAAAGGAGCACAAACGCAAGAAGGAAAAGGGAAAGCCGGCCATTGACCTGTCCCAGTTCCCCATTGTGAAAATACGGCACATGCTGCCGGAGTCGGAGATGTTCTGCTCCGAGTGCAGTAACCCGCTCAAATTGGTCACCACAGAGACGGACCGGAAACTGAGATATGTACCGGCACACTTTGAGACCGAAGAACATATCATTGGCGTCTATTCCTGCAGTTGTACATCCTGTAACCATATGGTCAGGGCTCCCAGGGAACCTTCGTTGCTCCGGGGAAGCATCGCGACCGCATCGATGGTCTCGGCCATCATGAACGCAAAATATGTCAACGGCATTCCGCTGGCACGACAGGAGAAAGAATTTCAACGCAACAACGTCAACCTGGACCGCCAGAAGATGGCTTACTGGGTGGTGCGATGCAGTGAGGATTATCTCTCGCTTCTCTACGACGAGATGAAGAAGCATTTGCTTCTGTGCAAATACAATCAGGCAGATGAAACCCGAGTCCAGGTTCTTCACGAAGATGGACGCAAGGCGACATCGGAAAGCTGGATGTGGGTGTATCGAACAGGCGAAAAGGTGCACTCTCCACCCGTTATCCTGTTTTCATACGAACAGACTCGGGCAGGGGAGCATCCCAGAGAATTCCTCTCTGGATATGAAGGGTATTTGACGACAGATGCGTTTGCCGGATACCGAAAACTGCCTGAGAGTATTACGATTACGGGCTGCATGACACATGCACGCCGGGGCTTTAACGACGCCTTGATGACAATCGATGCAGACAAGCGCAAGGGCACGATTGCTGATGAGGCAATCAAGCGGATCGCCATGCTCTATCAAATAGAGACGATGGCGAAGGACAAATCAGCCGAGGAACGGTTTCACATGCGTCAAACGCAAAGCAAGCCGTTGCTTGACGCATTCTTCTCCTGGCTGAAGGATATGGAGCCGGCAGCGGATTCCAAATCATTGATAGGGAAAGCCATCAATTATGCACTGAATCAACAGGAATACCTGCAGCGTTACCTTTTGGATGGTTATATCCCAATAGACAATAACGCGACTGAAAATTCTATTCGACCCTTCGCCCAAGGCCGGCGTGCCTGGCTGTTCTGCAACACACCCAATGGAGCCAATGCCAGCGCAACAGTTTTCTCCATCGTGGAAACCGCAAAAGCAAACGGACTGCATCCTTATAATTACCTGAATCATGTCCTGGAAACGATGCCAAGGCATATGGAGGGTACCAGCAGAGATTTTATTCAAGACCTGCTACCATGGTCAATCGCATTACCCGATAAATGCCACGTCAAAAGTGTAGACTTGAAATGAGCTCCGGATTTCCGGAGCTTTTCTTATATTGTACAGGTACGCTCAATCGTACGCTTACGCTATGACTGATGCTGGATAGCTGCCAAATCTCTCTTTGTATCGCTCAAGGGATT
>CAZUVQ010000141.1:0-2651 GCA_964623915.1 uncultured Oscillospiraceae bacterium | reverse complement strand
CTATTATTGTATCGTTTTAGAACGTCTTGTATCTTTTCTGAAAAAAGTTTTGCCTTAACGACACCGGTTCTTGCAAAGACTTTGATGTTATCTTCTATGAGTCTGCGCAATAATTCAGCCGCAATGTTTTTATGCTTCATTTTGAGAACTTGAGCCATGTATTCATCTGATAACAAAGATATCTCCGGATTCTTATGCCCTGATTTTTCAAAAATGTTGACCACGCCATCCTGTTCGATAGCTTGTTCTAGCATCTTCATGATACGAGCATTGATTTCATTGGATGTTACACCGCCTTTACCTGCTACTTTCCAAATACCAGCTTTAACACACTTAAAGAATTCAATCTCTTTTTTATCATGTTCACTTATTAGACTTCTACAAAGGGTCTCTGCTTGGCTAAGAGCAGTAGCTTCTTTAACATATTCTTTTGATTCATCTTCTTCAAACCCTAAAGCAAATTCAACACCATCTGCAATTACCTTTAGTCTCTTAGTGTCAGAATATCCAAAAAAGTCATTGTAGTTAAAGCCATAGAACATATCTCGTAGAACTTCTAGTTTCGCCATTGCAATTGAATATGCGATACTTAAATCAGGAACCTTATCCTGGTCACGTTTAGTATATTGTTTTAACGCCGACTTAAGTTCTGCTGCCATACCAATATAGTCTACAACTAGCCCTGCTTCTTTATCTGGATATACTCTATTTACACGAGCAATTGCCTGCATTAAATTATGATCCTTCATTGGTTTATCAATATACATCGTTGCCAATGATGGAACATCAAATCCTGTCAACCACATGTCTACAACTATCGCAATCTTAAAATCGCTTTCAATGTTCTTAAACTCAACCATCAACCTATCACGATAGGCTTTATTACCTGTAATATCATGCCATTCTTCTGGGTCCTGATTGCTCGATGTAAGGACTACTTTAACTTTCTTGTCCCATTGAGGGCGTTTTTTTAAGATTTTCTTATATAGATTAATCGCAATTTTTCGAGTCATACAAACAATCATTGCTTTACCGGTTAAAACATATTGTCGGTCCTCATAGTGAGCTATAATATCATCCGCTAGCATATCCAGTCGCTCTGGCGAACCAACAATAGCTTCAATACCTGAAAGATCAGCTTTTGATTTTTCTATCTCATATTCGTTAGCTTCTTCGGCTATTTTGAAGTACTCATTATCAATTTTTTTAAGGATTTCTTCATTCAGTTTCAGTTTTGGTGTTCTATTTTCATAATAAATAGGAACCGTTGCTCCATCATCAACAGCTTGTGTTATATCGTAAATGTCTATGTACTCACCAAATACCTCTATCGTGGATTTATCTTTCATATCGATGGGTGTTCCGGTAAAGCCAATGAATGTCGCATTAGGAAGAGCATCACGCATATGTTTTGCCATTCCATAAGTCCATTCACCCGTTTCTCTATCAAGTTTTGCTTCAGTTCCATACTGAGAACGATGTGCTTCATCGGCCATGAAAATTATATTAGAACGATCGTTAATAACACCTTCGCCTTCCTCAAACTTCTGAATCGTTGTAAATACAATTCCTCCTGCCTTAACTTTAAGTAGTTCCTTTAGATGATTTCTACTCTCTGCCTGTTTAGGAGTCTGGCGTAAAAGAAGCTTTGAGCTAGCACTAAAAGTTCCAAAAAGTTGGTTGTCCAAATCATTACGGTCTGTTAGCAGAACTATTGTTGGATTTTCAAATTCCGGATCACTTACTACAATTCCTGTATAAAAGACCATCGAAAGACTTTTGCCACTTCCCTGAGTATGCCAAATAACCCCGACCTTACGGCTTTTTTCTCTAAGCGCACGTCTGGTATTTTCAACCGCCTTGCGTACTGCAAAATATTGATGATATCCAGCTAATATTTTAATTGTTTTCCCTTGAATATCTTGAAATACTATAAAGTTTCTAATTATATCTAACAGTCGTTCTTTTGGAAACATTCCATTAAGCGCCACAGTAAAAAAATCAGTTTTATTTTCTGCTGGTTTTTCTCCATTCTCTGACTTCCATGCCATATAACGCGTATAGTCAGAAGTAATTGTTCCTACTCTCGTTTCAATTCCATCACTGATAACATTAAAAGCATTATAATTAAACAAGGTTGGAATATCTAACTGATAATTTTTAACTTGATTGAATGCCTGCTCAACAGTGGTATTATCATTGCCCATGTTCTTAAGTTCAAACAGAATCATTGGGATTCCATTGATGAACACCAAAATATCTGGACGTTTATTTTTATACTCAATAATTGTAAATTGATTAATAACCTTAAAATTATTCGCAGTCGGATTATCAAAATCTATTAGCTTTACTGTGAAAGTACGATTTTCTCTATCCTTCTGATAAGGCACTGGAACACCCTCAATAATGTATTTATGAAAGGTTGCGTTTAGTTCTTCTACTCTCAGTAACCCAAGATTTTTAATTTCCTTAAAAGCTTCAGAAATTATTTCTTGAGTTATTCCTGTATTTATATTAAGCATTGATGCCCTAAAACAATCCTCTAAGATTACTTCATGATAGTCTCGGTTGATTTCCGGGCCATATAAATATTCATAACCTTTTTCTTGAAGCTCTGAGATAATAGCTTGTTCTAATGTATTCTCATTAAC
>CAZUVQ010000140.1:0-2668 GCA_964623915.1 uncultured Oscillospiraceae bacterium | reverse complement strand
GAAACTTTTTATTTTTTAAGAAAAGTGTCACCCATCATTGACAATTGTACAAAAAGCAATAATAGATTTTGAAAATTATTATTGCTTTTAAATATCTTTTCTGTTAATATATATGTTATATTAATTTGTCTTGGTACGAAAGGATGAAATTTATGAGATTATCAAAGCTTTTAATGCCAACCTTGAGAGAGGTTCCGGCTGAAGCCGAAATATTAAGCCATCAGTTAATGCTGCGTGCAGGTCTTATAAGGAAGCTTGCCGCAGGCATTTATTCTTATATGCCCATGGGTCTTCGTGCTTTGAGAAAAGTTCAGGATATTGTCAGAGAAGAAATGGACAAAGCAGGTGCCAACGAGCTTTTGATGAGTGCATTATTACCCGCAGAATTTTTTCAGGAATCAGGCAGATGGGATGTTTTCGGTCCTGAAATGTTCCGCCTTCGTGACAGGCACGACAGGGATTTTTGTTTGGGGCCTACGCATGAAGAGATTTTTACCGAAACAGTTAAAAATGAAGTTCATTCCTACAAGCAGCTTCCTATGACACTTTATCAGATAGGGACAAAGTATCGTGATGAAAGGCGTCCTCGTTTCGGTGTTATGAGAAGCCGTGAATTTTTAATGAAGGATGCCTATAGCTTTGACCTTAGTGCGGGGGGGCTTGACGCTTCATATAAGAAAATGTATGATGCATACTGCAGAATTTTCACAAGACTGGGCCTTGATTTTACAATTGTTGACGCTGATACTGGCGCAATGGGTGGCAGCGGTTCACAGGAATTTATGGTAAAATCAGAGGTGGGAGAAGATGTAATAGCACATTGTGATGGTTGCGGTTACTCGGCAAATGAAGAAAAGTGCGTTTGTATTGCTGACGGAAAAAAATTCACCTTCAACTGTAAGGAAATCGAGGAAATGGAAACTCCCGACGTACATACCATTGCACAGCTTACGGAGTTTTTGGGAGTTGAAGAATCATCTTTTGCCAAGACGTTGATTTATAAGGCTGATGATAAATATGTTGCTGTAATGGTACGTGGTGACAGGGACGTAAACGAAGTAAAACTACAGAACTTTCTGGGTGTATCTTCAGTTGAGCTGGCTGAACCTTTTGCTGTTCGTGAAATAACAAAAGCGGAGGTTGGTTTTGCAGGTCCATGCGGCCTTGAAATTCCCGTTTATGCTGACAATGAAATTATGAGTATGCACAGCTTTGTTGTTGGCGCAAATAAAACAGGATATCATCTTGTAAATGTTGAACCCAAAAGAGATTTCAATCCAACTGCGGTTGGGGACCTGAGAGCCTGTGTTAACGGAGATATCTGCCCTGTTTGCGGCGGAAAAATTACAACATACCATGGTATTGAGGTCGGGCATATTTTTAAGCTTGGAACAAAATATTCAAAGGCATTAGGTCTTACGTTCTCGGATGAAAACGGTGAAGAGGCTCCTGTGATTATGGGCTGTTACGGCATTGGCATTAATCGCTGTATGGCTGCAACAATTGAGCAGAACAGCGATAAGGATGGTATTGTCTGGCCTGTTTCCATTTCACCTTTTCATGTTAATGTCATTACTGTTAATACAAAAGACGATATTCAGTGTGAGCTTTCGGAAAAAATATACAATGCTTTAAATGACAAAGGTATACAGGCTTTGATTGATGACCGTGACGAACGTCCCGGCGTAAAGTTCAAGGATGCTGATTTGACGGGTATTCCCCTGCGTATTACAGTTGGTAAAAAAGCAGGAGAAAATATTGTTGAGTTTAAAAAACGCGGTGAGGATACTTTTGTGGAAATGACTTCGGAAGACGCAATCTCATCAGCAGTTGAGTTTATTGTGTCAGAAACATCAAAGTAGTAAACAAATTGTATCATTAAACCAAAAAAATGGTAGAATTATCTTCGTAAACAAAGTAAGGAGATTATATATGGCAGACCAGTCGGTTATTCGTAATTTTTGCATTATTGCTCATATTGACCACGGTAAATCCACTCTTGCTGACAGGCTTCTGGAAGCAACGGGCGTTGTTACAAAGCGTGAAATGTCAGAACAGCTTCTTGATAATATGGATCTTGAAAGAGAGCGTGGGATAACCATTAAAGCAAGAGCAGTAAGGCTTGAATATAATAAAAATGGTAAGGAATATATTTTGAATCTGATTGACACACCCGGTCATGTGGACTTTAATTATGAGGTTTCAAGGTCTCTTGCGGCATGCGAAGGTGCGCTGCTGGTTGTTGATGCAGCACAGGGTATTGAGGCACAAACACTTGCAAATACGTATCTTGCACTTGAGCATGATCTGGAAATATTACCAGTTATAAATAAAATCGACCTTCCGTCTGCAAGACCGGAGGTTGTAATAACGGAAATTGAAAACATTATTGGAATTGAGGCTGAAAACGCACCGAAAATAAGTGCAAAGCAAGGCATAAACATTGAGGCTGTCCTTGATGAAATTGTAGAAAAAGTTCCTGCGCCTTCAGGTGATGAAAATGCACCTCTTAAAGCACTTATATTTGACTCGTATTACGACGCCTACAAAGGCGTTATAGTTTATGTACGCGTGAAGGAAGGGAAGCTTCGTGCAGGTGATGAAATAAAGCTTATGGCAACAGGCAAGGTATTTGAGGTCATTGAAGTCGGCTATCTTGAGCCATATA
>CAZUVQ010000139.1:0-2850 GCA_964623915.1 uncultured Oscillospiraceae bacterium | reverse complement strand
GGAGAAGGTGGGATTCGAACCCACGGACGGGGTTAACCGTCAAACGATTTCGAGTGATTTTTCAAAAAACCACCTTAGGAGAAAATGATGGTATTTATAATAAAAAATGAGAAGCTGAAAGTAGCCTAAAACCTTGATTTCACAAGGGTTTTGAGCTGCTTTTTTGTTTAATCGCTGTTGTTGTCTGCGTTTCGGGAATTTTTAAATTTTTGATGCATTTTAAGAATTTTGGAGGGAACTCGGAGGGAAATGAGGTCAAAATGGAGGCCAAAATGCTTTTGTGAAAAAAAGTTATGGAGAACTTAATAGTGTTAGAGCGTAATTAAATAGCCACTGATAAATTTACAGAAAAAAGAGTGATAAAAAATGAATTACAAAACCTATTTTGAAAAAGAAAGAATTATGTTCCCAGAATATATTGATACATTGCAAATGATGCAAATGTGTCGTATTAACAAAAATTCTATTTATAAGTGGCTGTACTCTGGAGATATCAGATACGAGCGAATATACAGCGTTTATAGAATTGAAAGAGATTCTGTTCTTAAGTATATGTATAACAAAAGAAACTTGCAGTACAAAGATAAGGAGTATGTTGTGCTACTTAAAAATTTCTATACCAAAGAATTTCATAGTGCACCTGATGTACTTAGCAATTTCCATATTTCAATGCTAAGCGGTTATGCCAAAAGCACCATTAACGACTGGATTGCTTATGGTAAACTCAAGTCCTTAAGCAATTCAAAAAAGAACTTAGTGCCAAAATCATATTTTATTGATTTTATGGCAAGCAAGCATGCTATTACCAATCCGATGAAATCAGATAAGCATAAACAGTTGGTCGAAAAATTTGAAAGAGAGATTTTAAGTAATGATTGATTATATTAAAATTGATGGTATGCTTTATCCTATGATTATTCCGAATTATAATCAAACCGAGTTTGGAAAATTTGGTCGTATGCGATTTGAATTTATGAAAGAGTATAATCAATACCTGCTGATGAATCTGATTGTCAAAAACAAGCTTGTTGATTATTTAATTGATATTAATGAACGTACATATCAATTTATAGACGACATTGAAAAGGCTTATTTAAAGGGCACAAGCAAAGATTATAAGACAAGGCTGACAGCGCGAGCCTATGCAGAAGAAATAGCACTTAAAGAAATTATATTTGTTTGATAATTAAAATGAATATATGTTTTAAATGTTCTTATACTGAAAAATAGTGGCAATTTATAAATTGTATTGACTTTTTTGAAAAAATTGAGCATAATAATATTGTAACTGAATAATAGTTACTAAGAAAACAGGTGATAAAATGGGACAAGTGGGTCCCGTGTAAAGTTTATCAAGAATGATATATTCATTATTCTTCAGGAGGCTTGCCTTATTGCACAGGCAGAGCACATTTCATTAAATCAATTTATTGAAATGTCTGTTAAGGATAAAATAATGTCAGTAAACAGATAAAATATAAAATTTAATATCAAACCATTTCAGGACATTGAATGTAAAAATTCAGTGTCCTTTTTCGTACAAAAATTATTATTGAACGGAGGCGATTTATATGAAATACAGCGTTCCATTTACTCAAATATCAAACAAAATAATACAGAATGCCGGAATGTCAGTATATGAAAAAGCTGTATATGCCGTATTGTGCAGTCACGCAAATCAGGAGGCGGATTGTTTTCCATCGTACAAAACAATTGCAATTGAAACTCCTTGCAGCGAGCGGCAGGCAAAATCCATAATAAAGCAGCTTGAAATTAAAGGTTATATTATAATTACACATCGTAAGGATAAGAACGGAAAAAGCAGCAGCAATATTTATAAAATACTAACAGAGGGTGCATCAGATGCACAAGGTAGTGCAGATACTGCACCCTCCCACAGTGAATTAAATGCACAGGGTAGTGAATCATATGCACACGAACTATATAAAAATAATAATATTAAATATTTTAATAATATCAATCTATCAATAGAGGAACAAGCCGAGATTGACGGAATAATTGAACATTTGGGACTGGATATTTTTGATAAAACAGAAGATAAAGAAATATTTGAGGAGGTTATACGCAGAATGTATGCAGCGCCGTTTATAAAAGTTTTCAATATGAACCAACCGCAGATTGCAGTAAGGAATCGTTTAAAGAAGCTTAATCAGGAAATCGTTTGTTCAGCATTTGATAAATATACGAAAGAGCTCCCAAAAAATCCAATCAATTTTTTAACTTCTCTGCTATATAACGAGATGTGCGAGTATAAGTCATTTGACCTTCAATGTAGGCGTGCGGAGGTGATATGATGCTTAAAAAAATATTGGCATACATAATTAACAGTTTGCTGAATATATCGGATCTTCCTGATATGCTCGGCGACTATGATGAGAAATTTATTCAAGTTGAAAATAAACTATCAGACTTAAAAAAGCAAATCAATGATATTAAAGCAGATTATATTTCTATAATTCCGGTTGAAATGTTAAACAGTAAAGTTGTAGATATAGATGAAAAAAATAAAGCCTCTTTAAAGACAGCTACAGATGATATAGAGCATCTTAAGAATAATATTTTGCAGATGAATAATCAGTTAAGTGATTTGAATGATAAGGTGAAAAATCCTCTTGGGGCAGGTCGAAAAGAACGAGGTAGTGAAGAAGATGTTCGACAGATTTTGGAGCTGAGAAAGTTAGGAAAATCTCTCGGTGAGATAGCAAAAATCATGACAAATGAATCGGGCGAACATTGGGGCAAATCAACTGTCAGTAACATTATAAATCGTACAACTAATTAATGTACGATACGTCATTTATGACGGCAAGCTTCCCGTTTGTATGACAA
>CAZUVQ010000138.1:0-2852 GCA_964623915.1 uncultured Oscillospiraceae bacterium | reverse complement strand
ATTCATTATCCTCACGTATTACAATTAATATATCTTTAATAACAATTTGATTCTGAATACGGCGGACAAGGTTGAACACCTCGGCCGCTAAAGTTGAACAGTGTCGTCGCTTAAAACTGAACACCTTCGTCGCTGAAATTGAACAGTGCGGATTTTTGCGGTAAAATGTTTGCACGTGCTTATGCACGAATAAATATTAAGGAGGTCAACACTATGACCAATTACCGTGAAATCTTAAGACTGTATTTGTCAATTGAAAAATGGTCCACCGTTATAATCGAAAAATGGTCCAAAAAAATAGCGCTAACTGCTTGATTTTATCCAAGCGATAGTTTCTTCGAAACGGTGGCTTGTTTCTCTTGAAATATCCAAAATATGAGCCTTATGCGCAAGCCTGTCGACTATTGCGCCGGTGAGCATTGCATCTTTAAAAATCTCCTCCCATCTGTCGAACGTTAAGTTTGTTGTTATGATTATAGAGCCTTTATCATTCCTGTTAGACAGCAAATTAAAGAGGATCTCACAGCCGGATTTATCAAATGATATGTATCCCAATTCATCCAAAATTACCAAATCATATTTTTCGAATTTCTTTTTATAAGTATTCAACTGATTTTGACTCATTGCTTCTTTTAACTCGATAATCAGATTTGGTACCGATACAAAAAGGACACTCTTGCCGCTTAAGCAGGCTTTAATTCCAATTCCTATTGCATAATGCGTTTTGCCGGCACCGGGGGTACCTATTAGGATAACATTTTCCTTGTTTTTGATAAATTCAAGCTTTTCAAGCTCGTCAAATTTTGCAATAAATTCAGAACCATATTTCTTTCTATCAAAATCCTCCAAATACTTTTTAATTGGAAATTTTGCATATCGTATTCTACGGTGGACGCCATTTTCCTTTCTTCTTTCAAGTTCATTAGTTAATAATGTTTTTAAAAACACATCGTAGTCCATTTTTGTATGTACGGCTTCCTCGATTACTTGCTCATAGTTTTCTCTGATATACGAGAGTTTAAGCTCTCCTGCCATTTGTGAAATGCTCATTTTTGCACCAGCTTTCTAACCTGTTCCCACAAGTCCTGCTCTGTATATATGTCATCACAAAATTCAGCCAATAACTCTTTTTCTAATTCTTGAGATATATTTAAAAATGATTTTTCTCTTAGCTCGTTAATATATTTTTTTGTCATTTTCATACTGATACCAACACTCCTTTACTCATACACAAATCATTATACTGCGCTGTTTGCTGCCTCGTTACTATATCAATATCAGAGGAATTACTAACTACATCAATTGCTATAATTTTTGTTGGATCGATTACAGATAATTCAAATATTTCCGTTATTTCGGAAATTGTCTTTTCTTTATTCTCCATAAATATTTCTATGAATTTGCGTGGCTTGCTGCTGTAATATTTATCAAATATGTGTTTAAGCTTCGGAATGCTTTTTAACGCAAAAGAATTTTTAATCGCTCCCGGTTTTTTATATAGAGTGTTTAAATAATGCTCAACATCCACCTTCATGCCGTTAATTCCTTCTAATCTTTTATGGCTACAAGCCTTGACATCATTTGCATATATGAAGATTTCATCGTAATAGCTTTTAACTGTTACACTTTTGCCGACTAAATATTCAGGAACAGAATAGAAGTTATTATCTACCCTGATAAAGCTGTATGAATTAACATCATTCTTACTTATTTCAGCAAGCTCCAGCTTTGGTAAATGCGGCAGCAAATATTTCTTTTCTTCTTCGATATTGCAATTTTCATTTAGTTTTAAAAGCTGACTGTTTAAGTATTCCCTTGCATCATCTAAGCAGTTAAAGGAATAATTTGTTGCAAATATTTTATTGCGAAGTATTTTAACGCTGCTTTCCACATAGCCCTTTTCATTGCCGCTGAAGCAGTTGGTAACGTTAATACTAAAGCCATAGTAAATTGACATTTTTACTAAATCTTCATTCAGCTCTTTTTCATTTCTGCCGATAAATTTAGCTACAACATTTCTCATGTTATCATACACGACTTCTCTGTAAACACCGCCTACCATTTCAAAAAACTGAACATGGCTGTCCATAAATACATCCTTTTTCTGGTTTGTGTATAGATACGCCCATCTGAAATCTCCCCCCGGAGATGACAATACCGCCATATGATATACGTTTGTTTTACCATTAATACAAAGTTTTACTTCACCAAAATCATATTCAAGCCTATCGCCAAAATCATATTCCTGACGGATAAAACATTCCCTTGCTTTTTGCCTTATCCTGTTGATTTCAGTATTTATCGTACAAAGTCCTATGTCGAATCCCTCTGTAACTAATTTTTCGTGAATTTGTTTTTTGGTCAGTTGTTGTTTGTGATTTCCTAAAATTTTATCCTTCCTGTCCTCGTCAGCCAATATCTCATCAAGCCTTTCGGCAAGAGCTTCAGTAAACTTGGGTCTTATCCTGTTTTTGCTGTTGTACTTAGGCGATTCAACAATCTTTTCCTGAATTTCTTTAACAGGTGCATCAGGCACTTGTAATTTCGCCTTGTTTTCCACATACTCATTCCAATATTTAGCTATCGTTTTTCGATTGGAATTTAACATTTTTGCTACTTTTCTATTAGAATTGCCCTCTTCCTTTAACAATATCATTTTTAACTTGTCCACTAAATTCTTCATCCTTTCTGCCTCCTCTGGATGCGAGTATATCACATCAGAGAAGCTTTTTATAGTGGACCGTTTTTCAATTACAATATCAGCATTTTTTGGACCATTTTTAGTTTATCATATACATTTCGGTTCCCAAGCTAAATGCAATAGGTTCTTGCAGTCTTTTTCCATACTATCT
>CAZUVQ010000137.1:0-2852 GCA_964623915.1 uncultured Oscillospiraceae bacterium | reverse complement strand
CAGAAGGCGGCACGGCATACGGCTCGGAACATTACAATATGTATATGTCCAAATCTGTTGCACACAACACAATGCTGGTGTACGATCCGGACGAATATTCTGTAAATACAGGTTTTCCATCTTATGACAAGGTGTCAACTAACAGAAAATATACACGTGACGGCGGTCAGCGCACGCCTTATAACGGACATGCGCCCGAGACGGTAAGCGGAATTCAGTCAAATTCTAAGGTTGCAACCGTTGCGGCGCAGGAAATTGACCCGATAACGCCAAATGCACCATCATATACATACTTAAAGGGCGACTTAACGGATGCTTATTCAAGCAAGGTGTCAGACTACAAGCGTTCGTTTATGTTTTTAAACCTCTTTGATGAGGAAGTTCCCGGCGCAATGATAGTATTTGATAAGGTTACCTCGTCAAATGCAAGCTTTAAAAAGACATGGCTTCTGCATGGTCTTGAGGAGCCTACAATAAACGGTACAAAAACTGTATTTTCAAGAACATATGCCGATAATAAAGGTGCGTATAACGGAAAAATGACAGTTAATACACTTTTGCCTACTAACCCTAACATAACAAAGGTTGGCGCAAACAACAAGTATTCAATAGTTAATGGAAGATATGACAATGGCAAGGACTGGACAGGTCTGCCTGCCAATTCACCAACAGACGAAGGGAACACATGGAGAATGCAAGTATCTCCATCAACCAATAACACCACAGATTATTTTTTAAATGTTATTCAAGTTAGTGATAATAATAAAAGCAATTATTTGCCTACCTCGATGATAAATACATCACTTGTTTACGGTGCGCAAATAAGTGATAGGGTTGTTACCTTCTCAAAATCGGGTGCAAAAATCTCATCAACCACTGCATTTACGGCATCAGGAAGCGGAATACGTAAATATACAATGTGTGATATGCAGGCCGGAACATGGGCTGTTACAACCCCAAGCGGAACGCAAAACGTTGTTGCATCATCAAATGGAGGAGTGCTTTCATTTACTGCAAGTGCAGGAAGTGTAAGTGCGTCATATGTAGGTTCATCCGGTACACCTGCGGTATACAACCCTACAAGCACAACATACGACCATTACAGCACACGTATCAACAATAGATTCGTTTATAATAAAGTTACGCCACGAAAGGAAAGCGGATATTTAGTTATGCCCCTTTCCACTATTACAAAGTATTTTAATTTAGGCATGAATAGAAGTAATGACACTATAAGCGTAAGCGCAGGAACGTTTACGGCTACAATGAACATTGGCTCAAAATCTGTAACAACAAACAATGCCGCTGTTGGTAACTCAGAGCTTGACCTTGAAGTATTTGAGGAAAACGGAGAAATTATGCTTCAACCTGACGGCTTTATACAGCTTTTCGGCGGCAATATGAATATAGATGAATTATCCCATACTGCGTATATTGTATCGCCTACAGCTCAGGCAAGCAATAATCTTGCGATATCTTATTCCGTTGATGGCGGTACAAACTACATGCCATTACCTGATTTTCAGATTTATGTTAGCAAATATTCTATTGAGCTGCCCGATAATGTGCCTTTTGTAATACTAAAGGCTACTGCTAACAATGGCTCATCAACATATAAAGTCATTGATGATTACGATGCTGCAAAATACCGTCGAGGCGGCTTCAGGTATCAGCCGTTTAACGGCAATTCGCAGTCGCAGTATACATTAGAGAGGGAAGCCGATAATGGCTTAATTCCCATAAAAAATGAAGTTGCAACAGGCAAGGTTGTATATACTGATGCTGACAGCAATGTTTCAAGATACAGTATAACCTTTAAGTCGAAACAGCCACGCATAACGGCGTTTACGCAGTCATCTGATTTCACAGATGGAAATGTTACATTTATAGGAGGCGGTGCTGTTGCAAACGATAATGGCACTATTTTGGATTCATCTGCGTCGGCAGATAGAATGTATGCACTGGCAAACGTCTCATCTACGCTTGTCGGTTCAAGTATGTTTGTGCTGCCGTGGAATAATATGACTTCTGAAACAAGCTCTGCGGTTACGGAAAAGGACAGCGAATTTTTCTCTTTTGCAGCAGATACTGACTGTACTGTAACAGTTCTTCTCGCCCAACCGGCCTCGCCGACTTCGGAATATGCCGGCTGGACATGTGTAAACAGCGGAACACAAGCAGATGGTATAACAACATTTACCAGCCCCAGAAATAAAAACAACTATACCAATACCGATTATTTTGCTATGGCTTATAAGTGGATTTGCGGAAACACGGAAAGAAACGTATACAGGGTTTCCTCTCCCGGTATAAACGGCGGTGAGCTCATCAATAACACTCATGTCAAATCAGGCGTAAAGCTTACCTATGCGTATTCAAAGAGCTTTACAGCAGGTGAAAAAATCCGTATTTTTAACCCAGGTTGTATTACAACAAGTGAAACAACTGCTTTAATGCCTATTATGGTAAAGTGGAATAACACACACGCAATAGTCGAGCCTTCAGGGATTGAAATATCATATTCTGCTGATAACGAAACATATACCCCGTATGATGTTTCAACCTACCCGTCATCTGGAAATCCTACGCTTAGTCTTTCTGACAATAGCTTTTATGTATATTTTAATGTAAACATTCCGGAAGGGGCTTCCGTAACACTTGTAACGAGCGTTTGGCCTTACAAAGGGCTTTTAGGGGCAACAACAAAGTCTATAACATACAACACCGGAGGCCAGAATGCGTACTGCGGTCGACAGGAAATCGCGCCTAATACTCCAATCCCCATAAAGAGTGAAAAAATAGCTATAAGAGCGAATTACACTAGTCCGCAGGGAGTTTATAAAGAATATCTC
>CAZUVQ010000136.1:1906-2943 GCA_964623915.1 uncultured Oscillospiraceae bacterium | reverse complement strand
AGAAAGGAAATATTATGGAACAATCTGACAATCGCTATTATTTAACAAAAGATGATGCTTCTTTACAGTTTGCATGCAAAAAAGCTCTTGAAGACGCTGTGAGGATAACAGAACGAAATATGGAAAAATATAAAAGCGGAGAGGAATATCCTATAAAATATCTTGAAGATAACACATATACCAAAGTTAAAAATGCCGGACCGGGTACTCACGTGTGGACTGAATCTTTTTGGACCGGAATGCTATGGCTTTGTTATGAAGTAACCGAGAAAGAATCATTTCGCCTATTAGCTGAAAAAAACTTAGCTGATTTTTATAATCGCGTTATTAATAATATAGAAATTGACTGGCATCATGATATCGGTTTTTTGTATACTCTCGCAGCTGTTGCCCCTTACAAACTAACAAGAAATGATTTTGCCAAAAAAACTGCTTTGCTTGCAACAGATTACCTTATAAACCGCTTTAGGTCTAAAGGAGAATTTATACAGAGTGCGGGTTTTGAAAACGATGAACCTTCTAAATATCGTTTCATTGCTGATACCATGATGAACCTTCCATTGCTATTTTGGGCAAGCGAAGTAACAGGAGAAGAAAAATATCGTGACGCTGCCATTCGTCATGCTAATACCACAAGACAATATATTATTCGAAGCAATGGCGGCGTATATCATCACTATCTGATGGATCAAAAAACAGGTGCACCCCTGCGTGGTCTGACACTGCAAGGTTCTTCTGATGATTCTTATTGGAGCCGTGCACAGGCATGGGTTATTTATGGGCTAGCCATTGAGTACAGTTATACAAAAAGCAGTGAATCTTTAGAAGCCTTCTACCATACGCTTGACTTTTTTATCGATCATCTTCCAACAGATTTTATCCCCTATTGGGATTTTATTTACAATGACGGTGACGATGAACCGCGTGACAGTTCCGCCGGAGCAATTGCCGTTTGCGGTATTTTAGAGATGGCAAAGCATGTAGCTCATGACGATAAAATGACTGCTTGTATTTCGATTGCAAAAAAAATGCTTACA
>CAZUVQ010000136.1:0-1896 GCA_964623915.1 uncultured Oscillospiraceae bacterium | reverse complement strand
TCGTTTGACGATAATCATGAAGGTCTGCTCAAGCATACAACACCCGGAAAACCGCAAGGCTTATGGGATACCTGTTGCATATATGGAGATTATTATTATATGGAAGCCCTTGTTCGGGCAACTCATAACTGGAATATGTATTGGTAGCTTTTAAATAAATCATAAAATAACCAACTTGCGTATTATTTTATAAATTAATTTGTTTATCTACTGCGGATTTGGCAGTCCTTGCGCTATGCGTACAGGGCAAGTACATGGTTCAGGGGAAACCTGATTGGATTGAAGCATATGAGTTTTTATCAGATTATGCAAACAGGCTTGAACTGAGATTGGTTGAGGATTTATCCGATATTGCCGATTGGTGCGGTAAATTTTGTGGGGCAGTATTAAGGATAGCAGGGCTTTTACACATTTCCAAGTACACTACCAGAGCGATTGAGGTTTCGATTAGCGGAGAAAACTTTAAGGAAGCAATTGCAATAGGTGATTATTATTTGGAACATGCTAAGGCTGCATATCAGCTCATGGGGGCGGATGTGGTAGCGAAGGATTGCCAATATATATTAAAAAAACTTAAAAGCAATGGTGAAAACGAATTGTCCAGGCGAGATGTTATGCGGCTTTGCAGAAAATTTAAAACGGTAGAATCATTATCCCCGGTGCTTTGCAGGCTTGTGGAATACGGATATTTAATGGAACTGCCGTCACTTTCGCAACAAGGAAGTGGAAGACCAGCTGATGTGAAATATATTCTTTCGCTGTATATATGGGATGAAAAGAGTGATAAAGACAAAATTTTATAAGCCGAGGGTATTTAGTCCCTTTAGTTACATTAGTCATATGGGGTATGGTAATTATAATAAACCTGCTTAGGAAAGTCAATACCTTATAAAAATAGTTGTGAAAAAATTACACATAACAAATAAAGAGCATAACGTTCCAATTTGAAAATGTATTAAATAAATGTTTTCAACCTACTTAATGGAATATTGGGCAACTTATTATAACAAAAATAAGAGCACCTTTCATAACTCATGATATTATGAAGGGCACTCTTGTGCTATACAAAGTGTTGGGGGAGAATGTGGATTAAAAGTATAATATAGGTAAGTATAATATTTAAAGTAGCTTACTAATTTATAATAATATATATAATTACATACTTTAATGTGTTATATAAATTTTACAAATAGCTGTTTTAATTCTCTAAAAACATTTGAACCTTGCCCCAAAATCGGACACCAAGAAATTATTGGGCAATAGAATCTCAGTTAAAATATATGAATTGTTAAACATCAGGGCGGGCTTTAAGGTGTTCACATCCCAGACAAATATCTTCACACGAGTATCTTCCGGATATGTGCCACCGCTTATGCAGAATTCGTTTTCGCTGTCTGCATAACCATTTATTGCTGTTGCAAGTAGTTGGTCGTTTTCATTGTACAGCCCTATTAAAGTCCTTAGTTTGGTGTTAGGTGTTGTAATATTAATTGTCATGGTTGGTACAATATACAAATCGTTTCCGTCATAAGTGGCATAAATATGGCTTAATGTTACAAGTTGATTTGTTGAATCCAAATATCCTGTCTTAAATCTTATTTCCTTTATGGCGTTCCAATCACTAACATTACTTCCGTTTGCGACATAACGTACATATTTTGTACTAACCGGAACTTGAAAATTAAAGAGTTCCCAACCCACTTCTTCAAGACTTCCGTCACTGTTTCCACTGTAAACGGTCTTAAAGTCTGTTCCATCCTCAGATATCTGTATTTCAAACAATGCGTTTCTTGAACTGTTAGGATTAAACAGAATCTCTGCAGCAGTCAAAAGATACTTCTCATCAAGCTCGTAATCAACATATCTTCCTTTGCCAAGTGCTGCCCAGATTGTTGA
>CAZUVQ010000135.1:0-2948 GCA_964623915.1 uncultured Oscillospiraceae bacterium | reverse complement strand
CATAATAACATAATACATCTTTTGTATGGTTTTGTGAAGTGGTTTTTGCCATTTTCTTTATTTTTTGCCTACTTTTTTCACATATAATATAGTTTAGGCTACAAAAACAAAAGAATATCAAGGATAAAAACTTCCTATTGATGCTATTATAACAGAATTTGTGGGAAAATGCACGAAAATATTTAACCAGGTATTTAAAAATGTCGAAAAATATCCGACAGTAAATTCACGCTATCCATTTTAGCAAAAAGTGTTGACAAATACTATAAGTTATTATAAAATATTAAATAATATAAAGATTCAGGCTTCCCTTGGATTTTTTTTTGCAATTTTTTCGTTATTCAATTATTTTTTTACATATAATAGAATATTGCTGCTTTTTTGTTTTCATACTTTTATAGAAAGAGGTTTTAAAAATGAGTAAACTTTTTGTTCTGGACCATCCCCTTATTGCGCATAAAATCACAATGCTTCGTGACGAAAACACATGCGTCAAGGACTTTCGTGAGCTAATAAACGAAATAGCTCTTTTAATGGGTTACGAAGCAACGAAGGATTTGCCGCTATCAGACCAGCCTGTCAGAACTCCCATATGCGAAACAAGCGGAAAGGTAATAACAAAACAGGTTGCTCTTGTACCCATTCTTCGTGCCGGTCTTGGTATGGTGGATGCTCTTATGAGCCTTATTCCGGCTGCAAAAGTTGGTCATGTGGGGCTTTATCGTGACCCAAAAACACATAAACCTGTTGAATATTACTGTAAATTGCCTACCGATATTGAAGAGCGTCAGGTGCTTGTGCTTGACCCGATGCTTGCCACAGGAGGAAGTGCCTCTGCCGCAATTGATTTCATCAAAAAAAGAGGGGCACGCAAGATTAAGCTTATGTGCATAATCGCTGCCCCCGAAGGTGTTGAAGTTATCAAAAAAAATCATCCTGATGTTGATATTTATGTTGCAGCTCTTGATGAGAGGCTGAATGAAAAATGCTACATTGTACCCGGTCTTGGAGATGCAGGGGACAGGCTTTTCGGAACACTGTGATTACGAAAAGAAATTAGGCTGATAGTGTGAATTTCCAAAAGCCCATGCATTTCGCATGGGCTTTTCTTTTCGGTTTATCTATTGAATGTATTTTATTTCTTTTGGACACACTATTTAAGAGGTGATGTGGCAAAATGGAAAATATGTGCAAAAATACAACTAAGCCAGCAGGTGAAAATACAAATAAAGAACCTGAAATGGATAAAATTAAAGAAAGCTCAGCGGCGGTAATTAAAAGCGATAAAGGCGGCATTTACTGCCTTACTATAATAGGACAGATAGAGGGGCATATGCTCCTTCCCCCTCAAAATAAATCAACAAAATATGAGCATGTTATACCACAGCTCGTAACAATTGAAGAAAGTAATGAATTTGATGCTCTGCTTGTAATACTCAATACCATGGGCGGTGATGTTGAAGCAGGGCTTGCAATATCCGAAATGATAGCAGGCATGAAAAAACCTTCAGTTTCACTTGTATTGGGCGGAGGGCACAGCATAGGTGTTCCCCTTGCAGTATCTTCGGATTATTCATTTATTGCACCAACAGCAACTATGACACTGCACCCCATACGCTACAACGGAACTGTAATAGGTGTTCCGCAAACATTTGAGTATCTAATGAAAATGCAGGAGCGTGTTGTTCAGTTTGTAACAAAAAACTCGAAAATAAGCCGTGAGGATTTTAGAAGACTTATCTTAAATACAGGGGAGCTCGCAAATGACGTCGGCACAATTCTTTTGGGAGAAGAAACTGTAAAATACGGGCTTATCAACGAAGTCGGAGGTGTGGGTGATGCTCTTTCAAAGCTTTATTCGATGATTTCACACGATAAGAAAGAGAATAAAAAATAATAGCCGTCCATACAAGAATAAAGCTTAAAAACCGTACTTTGTCAAAAGGCTCCCTGAAAACGTAAACACCGATTAAAAATACAATACTCGGGTTTATGTACTGCAGATAACCAAAGGTTGACAATAAAATATTCTGTGCTGCGGCATTATATAAAAACAGGGGAACAGCAGTAATGGCTCCTGATAAAATTAAATATATATCCACTACCATGTGATTTCCGAAAACAGTAAGTCCATTTGCCCTCATAATAAAAAATGCGGCAATTGCAAACGGCATCAGAAACATTGTTTCAATTGCCGTTATGTATATGGCATTGCTTACAGAAATAAGCTTTTTTGCAACACCGTAAAAAAGAAAAGTGACTGCAATAATAAGCGCAATATATGGCGGAGTTTTAATGTAAATGGTTAATAAAATAATGCTTAAAAACGCAAGTAAAATTGCCGTAAACTTCATTTTGTTAATCTTTTCATGGAAAAATGCCGCACCTGCCAGTACCGTCAGAACAGAGCAAATATAGTAAGCAAGGCTTGCTTCAACGGTTTTTTCATTTGTGACTGCATAAATATAAGTACCCCAATTTACCGCAATCAGGGCGGCGGAGCACATCAGGGTATAAACATCTTTTTTACATTTAAATACATCAAAAAATCCCTTCCATTTGCCTGTTGCAGTGATTATTATAGCGCATAAAACATACGACCAAATTATTCTGTGCAGAAGGATTTCAAAGGAATTGACGTCTTTTAAAAGGTGCCAGAACAATGGGGTAATCCCCCACCAAAGCTGCGCTACTAAAGCATATATAAAGCCTTTTGTGTTACTTTTCATATTAATCCCCATTCCGCCGCTCCGCGCCGGCACAAATAGTTCATGTAATACCTTATCGGCGGAGCAGCGAATGATAAGGGATTAATGGCGCATCATCGTTTCGGCTCTGCCGAAAGTTTCGATGGCGCATAAGTTCCGCCGGAGGCGAATGACGTGATTTTTCACGTTGTTCACCTGAATTTATAATTTACCTGATTATATACCCCTAAACAAGCTCTG
>CAZUVQ010000134.1:0-2967 GCA_964623915.1 uncultured Oscillospiraceae bacterium | reverse complement strand
CGGATTCAGAGAAGGATGAGGAGCTGTTTAAATCTGAGCTTCTCGGTGGCGAGCAAGACCGCGACTTGCTGCTCTCATTCATTAAGTCCGGCGCATTTCCGTCATTCTACGGGCTGAGTCTGCCGCTGCTCAAATATGGTATGCCGCTGCGCCCGGTGCTGCTCGACAATCTGCGCCGCTACATCGGATATCTCGACAGCTACGATGTGCTCGTGCTCAGCTATGAATTCATGAAGCCGGAATATCCCGACATCAACAATGCCCTTGCCGCATGGGTCAAAGGCGGCGGTCAGCTGATATATGTCGGCGACGGTAGCGACCCATATCATGGCATTTCCTCGTGGTGGACGGGCAAATTTGATTCGCCTGCCGGGCATCTTTTCGATGTGCTCGGAATTGCTCCGGCTGCCGAAAAATGCAGTTTCAGAGTCGGAGCGGGCACGGTGACAGTCTGGCAAAAAAATCCTGCGACACTTTGTTATTCCAAGGCAGACGCAGAGGAATACCGCAGCCTTTTCAAGTCCGCAATTGCACTCAAGGGTCGCACATGGGTCTACACAAACAGGATATGCGAAAGGCGCGGAGCATACATTGCTGCTGCCGTATTTGACGAAAGCTGCTCTGAGGAGCCGATGAAAATCCGCGGACTTTTTGTTGATATGTTCACTCCGGATTTCAGAGTGGTCATGGAGAAAACTTTGCTACCCGGCGAAAATTCGCTGCTATACGACCTTTCGGTAATTGAAAAAGAAAAACTCCACATTGTGGGCACCACGGCAAGAATCCTTGAGATGCGCGATGAAGCTACAGAAATAAATTTGCGCGTGAGAGGCACGGTTGGCAGCACGGGCTACATCAGAATGCGTGCTCCGCGATATGTATCCACTGCGCAGGCAGTGCTCCTTGACAACACCGAAATTGAAATTTCCTGCAAATACGATTTGCTCAGCCGCACATTTTTGCTCACCTTTGAGAGCATCAGTGCCGATATCCACATCACCTTGTCGTGATTTTTATTTCTGTTCGGTGTTAAAAAAACTTTTATAAAAGTATTGATATCGTGTCCGAAAACAATTATAATACTAAGGAATCTCTGATTTAATCCACAGGCGCATAGCTTGACGGCATATTTTTTGCTGTTTGAGCCGGATTTTCCTGAAATACGACAGTATTTCCTCAAAAATTCAACTCAAACAGTAAATAATCTGCGAGTCAATTCGCATACCATGAATTAATCAGAGATTTCCTAATATAACTTTTAAGGAGCGTCACTATGTTTCAATCAGCTTTCTCAAAATTCATGTCGGCAGTGCTGTCGGTGCTGCTGTTTCTGTCCGGCTCGTCAATGACGGAGTACGACTATTCAGACAGATTAAAAGAAGAGGACTATATCGGACTTAAGGATGTCTATGCCGAATATTTCGACATTGGCACTTGTGTTGGCTCCTTTTCCACTGTTGTGCCGGAGCTTTCGGAAATTCTGCTCAAAAACTACTCGACACTCACAGGCGAAAATGCATTTAAGCTGGCATGCATACATCCCTCGGAGGATGTGTGGAACTTTAAGCCTGCCGATATGATTGCAGATT
Source organism: uncultured Oscillospiraceae bacterium (assembly GCA_964623915.1). Lineage (GTDB taxonomy): Bacteria > Bacillota > Clostridia > UMGS1883 > UMGS1540 > CAZUVQ01. The sequence continues at coordinate 1,378 of CAZUVQ010000134.1, read as the reverse complement.
TTGCACGCAAAAACAATCTCAAACTCAGGGGTCACACCCTTGTGTGGGGTAACGACAACTGGATGCTTTATGATGACGACGGCAACATTGTTGACAAAGAAACCTTCTTCAAAAGACAATATGAATATTTTAAGGTTATGATTGACAGATACGGCGATGTAATACGCACATGGGATGTCGTCAACGAGCCGTTCAATTATAAGGCCGACAAGCCCTTTAAGGAGACAGACATTTATAAGCTCTGCGGGGAGGAATATATCACCCGTGCCTTTGAAATGGCACATGAAATCGACCCGGATGCCGTTCTTGTGCTCAACGAGACCCGTGTACTTAAAAACAGTGCAAAGAAAAGTCATCTCCTTAAATACATTGAAAAATATAAAAAAGCCGGTGTGCCGATTCACGCTATAGGGCTTCAGAGCCATTATGATGTGCTAAATCCAGTGGAAAACGCAAGAAACCTCGACAGGCTGATAAACAAGATTTCAGATTTGGGCTTCGATGTGCAAATAACGGAGATAGACATGACCTACTACCTTACGGAGACTTATTCATATGATGAGCAGCCGCAGTGGATTCAAACCCTCCAGATAAAAAAATACAAGGAGGTTTTCGAGGTGCTCAGGAAGAATGCCGACAAGATTTCAAGTGTTACCTTTTGGGGCATGAGCGATAGCCTTACTTATTATAATGCGCAATACACCCACCGCACAGACTGGCCGATGATTTTCGATTTCGACTATCGTCCGAAGCAGGCGTATTACGCAATTTGCGATTTCTGACGGGAAGAAAATTTTTCCGCAAAATTTTTTAAAAATCTATTGCAAAACGGAGCGTTTTATGTTATTATTTTCTACGCTCCGTTGTGAGTAGGAAACGGCCCGGTAGTTCAGTTGGTTAGAACGCTAGCCTGTCACGCTAGAGGTCGACGGTTCGAGCCCGTTCCGGGTCGCCATTTTCTGCTGCTATGGCTCAGTTGGTAGAGCGCATCCTTGGTAAGGATGAGGTCACCGGTTCAACTCCGGTTAGCAGCTCCAAGGGCGCATACTTTGCGCCCTATCGAGGGCCATTAGCTCAGTTGGTTAGAGCAACCGGCTCATAACCGGTCGGTCCGGGGTTCGAGTCCCTGATGGCCCACCAACGCAAAGGGGTATAGCTCAGCTGGTAGAGCATCGGTCTCCAAAACCGAGTGTCCCGAGTTCGATCCTTGGTGCCCCTGCCAAGAAAAAAGCCATGAAATCGTTGATATATAACGGTTTCAGGGCTTTTTAATTTTATAATTATATTTGTCTATCCGTGACATTTCGGTTCATTTTGGATAATAACATAAAATTGCAATAACAAATTGAACACTTTTAGAATAAAGTTTATGGCTACA
>CAZUVQ010000133.1:0-2997 GCA_964623915.1 uncultured Oscillospiraceae bacterium | reverse complement strand
GCTTTGAAACCGAGGCAATTATGAATGATTCAAACGACATTGTAAGTTATGCCATAAAGAGGGGATTGCTTGATGAAGCATACCGAAAAAATGTCAGACACGCAATGTGTATATCGGAATACGAATATGAGTATATAAAAAATGATAAATAAATGATATAGAAGTAGCCTAAGACGGGCTGTTTTTTATTTTACAATGGAGGAATAATTGTGAGTTTAAATAAAATATTGAATGCCGAGACTCTGCTCGATTTGATAAACGCAATCAATGATTTTTGCAGGGAGTCATACACAACAGACATTGACAGCATATGCTTAGAGCTGAAAGAAAAAGTTATGTCCGCAAAGAATAATGACATTTTAATGCTTCTTGCCTCATATTTATCATCGGCAGATGACGGTGATGAGGTTATAGACTCGCTGTACGAGTTTGTAGGCAACTGTAAGGGATTTGTAGAAGCTGACGAGGAAATAACCACTAAGGTTACAAAAGAAGAATTTGAGACGGTTTTGGACGAATGTGAGGAAAAGTGCGGGCTTAAAACCTGTATCGAAAAGGAACATGCTCTTCATGTTGCAGAAACTGAAATGTATAATGAATACAGAGAATTCTCAATAAAACATAAGAACAATAACATCAATATTATTCTGCCGAGAATAAACAATAACATTGATGTTAAGCAATACATAGCTGAAGAATTGGGAGCAGTTCTGTATAATGTCCTTACAACAAAACTTGCACCTGAATATATTGAAGCCGAAATGAATCGCTACATCCCGGAAACTATACAGAAAACTGTATCAACAAGTATGTTATTCAGGCAGTATTTTTATGATGTTGTTTTATATTCAGAGAGAAAACCCGACGTTTATCCTAAGTATTATGCTCATATCAAACATGTACTTTCGCTTGAGTTTTTCAAAAGGATCATAGTGCAATACCTTAAAGAATGAATGAAGAATGAAATGGAAAATTTATGAAGTTTGCGGATTGTATTTTTTGATGTAATGTGTTATACTATAATAAAACTTAGAATAATGAGGTTTGTTTATGAATGCAGATATACAAAACATTATCAGGCAGGGTGAAAGTATAAATATTGAATTTAAAGAATCTAAAAGCAAACTCAATAAAGATGTTTATGAATCTGTTTGTGCTTTTTTAAACAGATTTGGTGGACACCTTTTTCTTGGTGTAAAGAATAATGGTGAGATTGTCGGAGTAGATTCTGTAAATGTCGAGCAGATAAAAAAGGACTTTGTGACTGCTATAAACAATCCGCAAAAGATTGCGCCAACATTTTACACTACTGTCGAAGAATACGAAATTGATGGAAAAACTGTTTTATATATCAGGATACCAAACAGCTCGCAGGTTCACAGAACGAACGGGAGAATATTCGATAGAAATGAAGATGCAGATATTGATATTACAGATAACACTGCTCTTGTATCCGAACTATACAACAGAAAAAATAACAGTTATGCTGAATTGAAAGCTTTTCCGTTTGTTTCAATTGATGATTTGGATAAAGACACAATTTCAAGAATCAGAATAATGGCACGCAATCAAAGAGGCGGCGAACATCCATGGGATCGCCTTAATGATTTAGAGCTTTTAAAAAGTGCTAATCTTTACGGTAAAGATCAGACAAGCGGTAAGGAAGGCATTAATTTAGCCGGAATACTTTTACTTGGAACGCAGCAACTTATTTTTTCTGCATTACCGCATTATAAAACAGATGCAATTGTAAGGATAGATAATACTGATAGATATGATGACAGAGAAATTGTCCTTGAGAATCTCGTGAAAAGTTTTGATAAGCTTATTGCATTTACAGAAAAACATTTAAACGATAATTTTTATCTTGAGGGAAATCAAAGGATAAGCGTTAGGAACAAGATATTTAGAGAAGTATGTTCTAATTTACTTATTCATAGGGAGTTTACAAGTGCATATCCGGCCAAACTGATTATTGAAAAAGGAATTGTACGGACAGAAAATGCGAATAAGCCGCATGGATTTGGCGAAATTGACGCCAATCATTTTTCACCTTACCCCAAAAATCCGGCTATATCTAAGTTTTTCAGAGAAATAGGACTTGCCGATGAGCTTGGTTCCGGTATTAGAAATATTACCAAATACTTAGAGATTTATTCGGGAGAAAAACCCGAATTTATTGAAGGAGATGTATTTCAAATAATAATACCGGTAGGTAACAAAAGTGCAATCACCCACCAAGATACCCACCAAGATACCCACCAAGATAATCCGATTATTTTAAAATTGCTGAAATTTTGCGAAACACCAAAAAGCAGAATTGAAATGCAAGAGTATGTACAGTTAAAGGATAAGGTTAATTTTAAAAAGAATTATTTGCTGCCAATGATAGAAGACGGACTGCTTGAAATGACCATACCGAATAAGCCAAGCAGCAGAAATCAGAAATACAAATCTAAGAAAACAGTATTTGTAAATGAAACGGAATAATTATTATGGATAAGTTAATTGTTGAAAATGGTATATACCAACATTTTAAAGGCGGAAAGTACAAACTTTTAAATATCGCAATAAATTCTGAAACAATGGAGAGAATGGTTGTCTATAAATCCTTGTATGGTGAAGAAAAAATATGGGTAAGACCTCTTTCAATGTGGAATGAGATTGTTGAGTATAACGGCAGTAAGCTGCCAAAATTTAAATTGTTGTCGGAAGAAGAACAAATAAAAATTTCACCTGAAGTAATAGCTGATAAGCTTGAAGAAACAACTGATTGTTGGCAGCAATACTTTAATATAAAAACAGGAGAGTTTGAAGCTCTTTCTGATGGCACATATGTGGAAACCGATCTGGAGCTTGCAGAAAAAATAGAAAATTCAGATGATTATGTCAGATTGCCAAATCAATATGATATCAATGAGTATAACATTATGGAACAGTTCGCTGAAAGTTTGACCAATCATTTACAGGCGAGTAGTCTTTGTAACGCTTTACGGG
>CAZUVQ010000132.1:0-3006 GCA_964623915.1 uncultured Oscillospiraceae bacterium | reverse complement strand
TAATGTAAAGCTTATCTGCGCCGCAACGGGAAACGATTTTACTTGTGGTAATGATAACGATGTAAAAAAAATAAAAAGTGTAATTGATATATGTGAAAAGCTCGGTGCAAAGTATCTGCGGATATTTGCTGGATTTTCACCGAAAAACGATGTGACAGGAGTAAAATGGGATAATATGGTAAGCTGCATTAAGCAGATTACTGACTACGCAAAAAATGTTGTGCCTGTAATTGAAACGCACGGCGGAGTGAACGGGTTTTCTGACGGGGTAGAGCATTTTGCAAGCGTAAGCACAGACATCGATACACTTTTGAAAATACCCGATATAAAGATTTTGTTTGATCCCGCAAACCTTTTTGCGGTCGGTGAAAATCCATTGACTGTTTACGAGAAAATCAAGGACAGAGTTGCAGTTGTGCATTTAAAGGATTTTGTCACGCTTGAAAGCGGTCACATAAAGCCTGCTGCCTGCGGCGAAAGCAAGATGAATTGGAAAGCGTTGATAGATGCAATGGAAAATACGGATTATCCTATGCTGTTTGAATACGAAAATACAGAGGATATTGAACAGGGGATAAAAAAAAGTTTTAATTACATAAAGGAGATGTTTAAATGAAACCTAAAATAATATTTTTGCCACATGCGAATATTCAGTATTCGCAGCTTGCGCCTGAAAGACGGCAGTGGGTTATGAAAAATTGCTATGAAAAGCTTTTTGACTTAATAGCAGATGGTGATTATAAAATTGCCTTTGAGGCAAGCGGCATAACAATTGATGAAATGGCAAAGCAAGCGCCGGAGGTAATAGCGAAGCTGAAAAAGCTTGTAATGGACGGAAAGATTGAGCCTGTTGCATCACCGTATATTCACTTTATGCTTTCAAACATTCCCAAGGAGCTTTGCTTGCATTCGCTGAAATATTCGCTTGATGTGTGGGAAAAACATACGGGCAAAAGACCGCAGATAGGCTGGAACCCAGAGTGCGGTTGGGCATCATATATTCCCGATGTGTATAAGGAAGCAGGTCTCGAGGCACTTGTTATGGACGCAGACTCAATGCTGCTCTCATTTGACGATATAAGACAGGCAACAGGTCTTAAATTTGACGTGCAGGGACATTCAAACAAAAATCAGCTTTTTAAAATTGAGGAATACATAAAGGATAAGCCTGAATTTTTGAAATATATAACCAATGCGTCTGTCGCACCGAACGGACTGAAAATGATATTCCGCTCGGATTGCATGGCGAACCTTCTTTTGTGGTATCTGATGGGTGCAACAGAGGGCTTAAGAGATGAGCCAATAAATATGGGTGAAATAAAAACAATGCTTGAAAACTGGAAGGAAAGAATAGAAAAAACAGGCAGCTTTATCATGCCCTATGCCGAGGACGCAGAATATATCGGCTCAAGTGCATATTTTTATGTAAAGCAGTTTAATCAGGCACGCTTTTTTGAAGAAGAACCTGAGAGTGTAAAACGATTTAAGGAAATTCTTGATGCCGCAAAGGATTCTGGCTATAAGTTTACACTCCCAAGCGAGGTGCTTGACAATGTAATTGAAAATGAATATGTTGATAATATTGAAAATGGTGTTGCATGGCATGGAGGAACGGCAAAGGCATGGGCGAATACCGAGTATTCAAGAATAATGGACCCTGTTTGTATGTCAATATTTGTGGGAATAAATGCGGTAGCCGAAAAAATAGGTATGACAGATGAGCTTAATAATGCAATGAAGGCACTTGCAAGCGCATGGGTATCTGACAGTCGCTGGCCGCCTGCACCAACGTCACCGGGACGGTTTAATGTGCGTGAAAGCTTAGAGGATATGTATATGGCAAATAAGCTTATAGGACAGGCAATGAAAAACGGCGGTATTGAGAAAAAGAGAAGTCTGTATTCGCCGCAGCTTATGGAAACACAGATAAAGTCAATAGATGACAAATTGATGGGAATGAACTATTTTGGAGAATAACTTGCAGCTTGTACATTTTCAAATAACAAAAAGCTGCAATCTTCGCTGCCCGTTTTGCGGGCAGTGGGGAAACCATGGCTTTTTTCGTAATGAAAACGGTGTGGAAATGACTTTTTCGGACTGGAAAAATGTCATAGAGCAGCTTGCAGGTCTTGATAAAAAACCGGATATTATACTGTGGGGCGGTGAACCGCTTGTAGCACCGCATTTTGCTGAAATTGTTATGCTTTTGAAGCAATATGACTTTACGCTTGGAATAGTTACAAACGGTGTTTTTATTGATAAATATGCAAATATTTTAAATACTGCATTTAAGACAATATATGTATCCCTTGACGGAGAGAGGGAACTTCATGACTCAATTCGGGGGAAAGGTGTATTTGAAAGAGTTACGGAAAATTTGCGACTGATGCAGGCAGAGCATGTTACGATTATGACAGTGTTCACAGCACAGCTTGATGTTAAAACCTTTGCGGAAAAATTCAAGGATTATAATATTTATCTGCATGATATGATTCCGTTTGAGGGACAAAAGGTTGAAATATATCATGGGGATATCCCGAAAAACGTAACATGTTTGCACCATAGTGAGAATGCTCGAAATATGGTTTGTCTTGCGCCTTGGAGACATATGCACATAACATGGAACGGAGAAGTGACCTTTTGCACCGACTTTTATGATTGTACAATTGGAAATGTTAAAAATGAAAGCATATATAGTATTTTTATAGGAGAAAAAGCCGAAGTCTTCCGCAATAGGGTGATGTGCGGCGGTTATGATAATTGTAGCCATTGTTCATGGAGAAATAACAGTACATTTCGTCTATGAAAGGCTTGCGATAATTTCAAAAATGGAAACATTTCCGTTTGAGATGTGAAAAATTTAAAGCTTACAAATGTGCATATAGAAACTCTTGAAAAAGGCGCACGAAATCAATTTGTATTTGATGATGTGGAAAATTTACAAGACAATCATTAAGGAGTTGGACAATAAATGAAAATAATGATATGCGGAGACACTTCTCCGAT
>CAZUVQ010000131.1:0-3041 GCA_964623915.1 uncultured Oscillospiraceae bacterium | reverse complement strand
AAAAAGTACGTATTAGGGATTGAAATAACGATATATTTATGTTATATTATAATAAATATAATTGTATTTTTTTCCTCTTATGTGAAAATAAAGATTTTTAAAATAAAGGAGCTGTTTTAAGTGAAAAAACTAATAAAAAACAATGTACATTGGGTAGGTAAGGTTGATTGGGAACTAAGAAAATTTCATGGTGATGATTACTCAACTCATAAAGGGTCATCATATAATTCATATTTGATACAAGAGGAAAAGAATGTTCTAATTGACACAGTATGGGCTCCTTATGCCGAAGAATTTGTCCGAAACCTCGCACAGGAAATTGATTTGAACAAAATTGATTTTGTAATAGCAAACCACGGGGAAGTTGACCACAGCGGCTCCTTGCCCTACTTAATGAAACATATTCCGGACAAGCCGATATACTGTACTGCAAATGCAGTTAAATCCCTGAGAGGGCAGTATCATGAGGATTGGGATTTCCACGTTGTAAAAACCGGAGATAAAATAGATATTGGCAATGGAAAACAACTGATATTTGTTGAAATGGCGATGCTTCATTGGCCTGACAGTATGGCAACTTACCTTACAGGGGACAACATTCTTTTCAGTAACGATGCCTTCGGTCAGCATCTGGCAACCGAAAACCTTTTTAATGATAAGGTTGACCAATGTGACCTGTTTTCTGAAGCCTTAAAGTACTATTCAAATATTCTAAATCCTTTCAGCAGCATATTAAGAAAAAAGTTAGATGAAATTATAGCGCTTAATCTCCCGATTGATATTATTGCAACAAGCCATGGGATTGTCTGGCGTGATAACCCCATGCAGATAGTTGAAAAATACTCTCAGTGGGCAAACGAATACAAAGAAAATCAAATTACAATTATTTATGATACAATGTGGAACGGGACAAAGCTTCTGGCAGAAAAAATAGCAGAAGGCATTGGCAATGCAGACCCTTCGGTGGTTGTAAAAATCTATAACCTTGCAAAAAGCGATGAAAATGACATGATTTGTGAAGTGTTTAAATCCAAGACTGTTGTTATAGGCTCGCCCACAGTATCACAAAGTATACTTCATTCTGTAGCCGGTTTTATTCATCTTATGAAAGGGCTGAAATTTAAAGGCAAAAAAGCTGCCGCTTTCGGTTGCTACGGATGGAGCGGAGAGTCCGTTAAAGTAATAAATGAATTAATGGCGAATGCAGGTTTTGAAGTTATAGACGAAGGCTTTAAAAACTTATGGAATCCGGATACAGATGCACAAAAAGCGGCATTTGATTTTGGTAAATTAATTGCAGATAAATAAAAAACACAGCAGGAGGCAGATTATGCAGGCAGTAGTAACAGTGATGGGCGTTGACAAAAAGGGCATTATTGCAAAGGTAAGCACTTGCCTTTCAGATAACAGCATTAATATACTTGATATTACACAGACAATTATGCAGGACATCTTTACAATGGTAATGATGGTAGACATGACAGAGGCTAAGGATGAATTTTCATCAATTGCCACACAGCTTGAAAAGCTTGGCAGTGAGCTTGGCCTTGAAATCAAAATTCAGCATGCGGACATATTCCGTTCAATGCACAGGATCTAAGAAAGGAACGGATAAAAATGTTTAATACAAGCGAAATAATGGAAACTTTTAAGATGATCAAGGAAGAACATCTTGATATCCGCACAATTACAATGGGAATATCCCTTCTTGATTGTGCTGACAGTAATAAAGACAAATCTGTCGCAAAAATATATGATAAAATAACACGTTACGCAGAACATCTCGTTGAAACAGGTGAGGAAATTAGCAAACGCTACGGCATACCAATAATCAATAAAAGAATTTCTGTAACGCCAATTTCACTTGTGGCAGGCGCAAGTGATGCAACTGATTATGTTTGCTATGCAAAGGCACTTGACAAAGCCGCAAAAGAAACAGGCGTCAACTTTATAGGCGGCTTTTCAGCCCTTGTTCACAAAGGTTTTTCTAAAGGTGATATGATACTTATTAATTCAATTCCGGCTGCTTTGGCGGAAACGGAGCGCGTCTGCTCATCTGTTGGTGTTGCTACAACTAAAGCCGGAATAAATATGGATGCAGTTAAGCAAATGGGTCATATTATTCGTAAGACGGCCGAGCTGACTGCCGATAACAACTCAATGGGCTGTGCAAAACTCGTTGTTTTTGCCAATGCAGTTGAGGATAATCCCTTTATGGCAGGTGCTTTTCACGGTGTTGGCGAGGGTGACTCGATAATCAACGTCGGCGTAAGCGGTCCGGGTGTTGTAAAGGCCGCTATAGAGCATGTTCGTGGTGCTGATTTCGGCACGCTTGCCACAACCATTAAGAAAACGGCTTTTAAAATTACAAGAATGGGGCAGCTTGTTGCTCAGGAAGCATCAAAAAAGCTGAATGTTCCATTTGGCATAGTGGATTTATCCCTTGCTCCCACCCCTGAAATCGGGGACAGTGTTGCACATATCCTTGAGGAAATGGGGCTTGAAAAATGCGGAACGCACGGTACAACTGCCGCTCTCGCGCTATTAAATGATGCGGTTAAAAAAGGTGGTATAATGGCTTCTGATTACGTTGGCGGATTAAGCGGAGCTTTTATCCCCGTAAGCGAGGATGCCGGTATGATATCTGCCGTTGAATGTGGTGCACTTTCTCTTGACAAGCTTGAAGCTATGACCTGTGTTTGCTCAGTTGGTCTTGATATGATTGCAATTCCGGGAGACACACCACCTGAAACTATTTCGGCTATCATAGCAGATGAAATGGCAATTGGCATAATAAATCAAAAAACAACGGCTGTCAGGCTTATTCCTGCTATCGGAAAAAGCGTTGGTGACAGTGTAAAATTCGGCGGTTTGTTAGGTGCAGCGCCTGTAATGCCGGTTCACGAATATTCAAGTGCTGATTTTATAAATCGCGGCGGAAGGATACCTGCTCCGATTCACAGCTTGAAGAATTAAGTTTGTTGCATCAATCCCTCCACCGCTGAGGCGGTCCCCCTCCCTCTGCACGAGGGAGGCAGGTT
>CAZUVQ010000130.1:0-3105 GCA_964623915.1 uncultured Oscillospiraceae bacterium | reverse complement strand
AAGCCGGCTTTGCGCTGACCGGCTCCTTTTGTACCTTCAGCGCAGTTCTGCCTCAGATAGAACACCTTGTGTCGGAGGGTGCCGCTGTTACTCCTGTAATGAGTGAAACAGCCGCCATTACCGACACACGCTTCGGTAAGGCAGAGGAAATCATAGGAAAAATCGAAAAAATAACAGGAAACAAAGTAATTAAAACAATAAATGGAGCAGAAAAGATTGGACCGCAAAAACTTTTTGATATAATAATCGTTGCCCCTTGTACGGGAAATACTTTAGGAAAAATTGCAGGCGGTATTACCGATACAAGTGTTACTATGGCAGTTAAGGCACATCTGCGTAACGTAAAACCCGTTTTAATTGCAGTTTCCACCAATGATGGGCTTGCCGGGAGCTTCAAAAATATTGGTCAGCTATTGAATACGAAGAACATTTATTTTGTCCCTTTTGGTCAGGATGACTTTGAGAAAAAGCCCACATCTTTAGTATCCAATATGGATAAAATTGTTCCGGCAACAATTTCTGCCCTTGAAGGCAGACAACTTCAGCCTGTATTAAACTGAAAGTAATTTTTTTGGGGCGGCCATTAGCCGCCCTAAAAATTTTGCTCGTTAGTCAATTACCAAAAAAATATGTAACAACAACGGTCGAAACAAGAAAAGCCGTAGCATTAGCACAAAGTGCGGCAAGTACGGTATGGCGTGTTTTTTTAACTCTAACTGCACCGAAATATACTGCAAAGGTATAAAACAATGTTTCCGTCGAACCTGACAAAACAGAAGCAACCCTGCCAACAAAAGAATCCGGTCCGTTATTTTTGAATATATCCTCAAGAACAGCTAAAGATGCACTTCCTGATATGGGTTTTAAAAGCGCAACCGGCAGAGCCTCGGGAGGGAAGCCTATGGCTTTTGTTATGGGTGACAAAAAGTTACACAAAAGCTCCGTAAGACCTGAAGCCCTCATCATATATACAGCAGTCAGAAGCCCGATAAGAGGTATTACAATATTTTTAGATGCAATAAGACCGTTTTTTGCACCCTTCATAAAAGCATCATACACGGGTATGTTTTTTGCATAGCCGATGGTAAGTATTAAAAAAATCATAAAAGGCATTGCAGCAGCGGAAATTATTTTCATATGTGTTTCTTCCTTTCAAGAATTTTTGCAGCAGTAATTCCTATAATGAGTGCTACTGATGAGGTCAGCCAAACGGGAACAGTAATTTCAGAAGGGTCCGAAGAGCCTGCCGCCGCACGGAGTGCAGTAATCGTCGCCGGTATTAGCTGAATTGACATTGTGTTTAATACAACAAACATGCACATAGCATTTGATGCTGTTTTTTTATCTTGATTTTCCTTTTGCAGTTCCTCCATTGCTACAATTCCCATGGGCGTGGCGGCATTGCTCATGCCGAGAAAATTTGCCGTTATATTCATTACTATGGCATTCATTGAAGGGCTGCCCTTCCTGATTTTTGGAAACAATATTTTTGTAACAGGACTAAGTATTTTTGCAAAAATACTTAGAAGTCCGCTTTTATCAGCAATTTCCATTAATCCTGTCCATAGGCACATAACACCGCAAAGCTTTATGGTCATAGCAACGCCTTCTGATGCACCTTCAAGCGCACCCGATGATACGTCAGACAGCTTTCCGCCAAATGCTGCCGCCGCAATGGAAAAAATAATCATAAACCCCCAAATATAATTCATCATAAAATCACCTCTTATAATATTATGAAGAATTAATAAAAATAAACCTTTTTCAAAGAGGATTTGATGTTTCTTTATAGAATATAATACAATATACATAATATTACAATATATATTAATAATAAGAAGAAAGGTAAGGAAATTCAAATGAGAAAAATTCATGACGAAGGTATCTGTGACCTTCAGAAGTTCACAAAGCCCTCGGGATATAACCGTGAAAAACTCAATGCGGCAATATCAGAGGCTTTGAAAAAGGTTGACTATGCTATGGAGACGCTTGGTGATAAGTTTGCATCTCATGCAAGCATAAATAATGTTTACCAACCTGTTTTAAATGACGGTGGCTGGAACACCGGCTTCTGGACAGGTATCTTATGGATTGCCTATGAGCTTTCAGGAGATGAAAAATACAAAAATCTTGCATTACAGCATATACCAACATATACAAAGAGAATAGTAGAACGCCTTGGTGTTGATCACCATGATATGGGATTTGTGTATTCACTTTCATGTGTTGCTGCATACAAATTAACAGGAAATGAAGAAGCTAAAAATGCTGCAATAATGGCAGCAGATAATCTAATGGGCAGATATCATGAAAAAGGTCAGTTCATACAGGCATGGGGAAGCATAGATGACCCGAAATCTTACCGCCTTATAGTGGACTGTTTGTTGAATATCCCCCTCCTTTACTGGGCTTCTTCTGTTACAGGGGACCCAAAATATGCCGATGTTGCTCACAAGCACTTCAGGTCAACAATAGAAAATGCAATCCGTGAGGACGGTTCTTCATTCCATACATTTTATTTTGACCCCGAAACAGGCGCACCGCTAAAAGGCGTTACCGCACAGGGTGCTTCCGATGATTCATGCTGGGCAAGAGGACAGGCATGGAGCATATACGGCATGATGCTCACACGAATATATGTTGATGACCCCGATGCAGTTGCTACCTGTAAAAAACTTTTAAACTTTTATTTGAACAGGCTTCCCAAGGATTATGTGCCATTCTGGGATATGATATTTACAGATGGCTCTGACGAGCCCCGTGATTCCTCAGCGGCATCCATTACTGTATGCGGTATGCTTGAGCTGATTAAATTTTTGCCCGATGAAGACCCTCAGAAGGAAGTATATAAAAATACTGTCAATCTTATTATGGAATCTCTTTATGATAACTACAGCACAAAGGATACCCCCGAATCAAACGGCCTTTTGCTCCACGCTGTATATGGTAAACCCCAGAAAAATGGTGTTGATGAGTGTAACATCTGGGGATGCTACTTCTACATGGAAGCCCTTGCACGCTTATCAAAGGATTGGGTGCTTTACTGGTAATTTGCACTTAGTGTAAAATAAATGTAGGACTATTTAGAAAAAAAGATACAAGAGG
>CAZUVQ010000129.1:0-3151 GCA_964623915.1 uncultured Oscillospiraceae bacterium | reverse complement strand
CCACATTTTTTATCAATGGTAAGAATATTCGTTCTAACGAAGCACTCGTTAAAAAGGTAGTTGGCGAAGGTCATGAACTGGGTAATCACACTTTCAAGCATAATGATTTAACTACATTGACACATGATGAGATCATACTTGAGGTAGAAAAAACTCAATCCGAAGTGGAAAGGGTAATTCCCGGCTACTCACTTAAGTATGTTCGTCCTCCGTATGGGAGATACGATGATAAGGTCTTAAAAGCTATATCCCAGCCTTTAGTACTGTGGGACCTAGACAGTGGCGATTGGACGACACCGGATGCGGATAAGATTTATTCCGAAGTAATGAAAAACGTTAAAGATGGGGATATAATAGTCTTTCATGATGATAACGCAGAAACGGTAGAAGCAATTGCACGAACCGTACCGGAACTTCAGAAAATCGGAATACAACTGGTTACATTAACTCAACTGGACTATTATCGTCAGAATAAATTGACGGCTAATACAAAAAGGTAACCTAAATATATATTTAAAAGTTATATCTAATTTTTATTATAATATACGAAAGAAGTTCCTCAGCCATGCGGTTTGAGGGATTTTTTTGCTACTTGGTATTTTTAAAGGCAAAGCAAAATGCAGAGGTATAAAAAAGATCACTACAAATGTTGTTAAAAGGATTGAAAAGAGTTCAAAAGTGAGTTATACTAGTGTTACAATTAATATAAAAAATGTACAAACGCTTACTTTATCGATGAACTTAATAAATAACGGAGGATTTTTCTTGTGGTGAGGGAAATAAAGAAAAAAGGTTCTCAAAATACAATTATGTGGCTATGCTGGTCTGTTTATACCTTGGCATATTTGGGAAGATACAGCTATAATTCAAATATTAGCTTGATAATAGATGATTTCGGAGTAACTCATGCCGAAGCAGGTCTTGTAACAACCTGCTTTTTCTTTGCATACGGCATAGGACAATTTATTAACGGCTTTTTAAGTAAACGGTATAATAAGAAAACACTTTTCACCATTATATTGTTTTCCTCATCAATCTTGAATTTACTTGTGCTTTTTGACATACCATTTGGCTTAATTAAGTATATTTGGCTTATAAACGGACTGTTGCAATCATGCCTTTGGCCGACACTTGTCAATGTAATCAGCACTAATCTTGATAGAAAGCATTTGAATAAATCAATATTTTTAATGAGTACGACAGCGACGGTAGGTACAGTTTTTGCATACGGATTCAGTTCGCTTTTTGTATGGATGGGTAATTACAAAATTTCATTTATATTGGGTGCTTGTGCAATGTCAGCAATCGGTATTTTATGGCTATTGCTGTTTAGACCGAGCGGTGTATCATTGACGGTAAATAAGGATGAAACAAAATCAAAAGGTGGCGGACGACTGGGAGGCTTTGCACTTTTATTGGTTTTGCTTGCGGTTTTTGCCGTAGCAGATAATTTCATAAAAGACGGACTTAATACATGGGTTCCGACTATATTAAAAGAACGGTATTTTATGAAAGATGAATTATCTATATTATTAACAGTTGTTTTGCCTATTCTTGGTATGTTTGGGGCAATTATTACGTTAAAGCTTAACAAGGTTATAAAAGATTTTGTTGCCTTGACGACGCTTCTGTTTGGGGTATCAGCTGTATTTTTAGCGATTATTACTTTGTTTGCAAATGTAAATGTAGTGGTTATGATGCTCTGCTTTGGTATAGTGCTGTGCATGATGCACGGAGTAAACAATGTAATCACCTCTATTGCACCACTTAAAATGCGTGACAAAGTGGACTCAGGAAAAATGGCAGGCATATTGAACAGTTTTTGCTATCTTGGAAGCACCATAAGCTCTTACGGACTTGGGGCAATAGCTGACAGAGAAGGATGGCAAGCGGTATTTAATATACTTCTTATATCCTGCATTACCGCAATAATAATCGGAGCATTATATGTGATAAAAAATGCCAGTAAGACAAGAAAATAATAAAACACCAAAATTTGAGAGGCAGTCATTTGCGTTTAAAATACACAAATGGCTGCCCTTTTTCTGTTTAATTTGCTGTATTTATATTTTAACATTAAACAGATGTTCTGCCAAGCCTTGCCATTTTACATTTCAGGGCGTAAATCCGACATTCCAGGCCAAAAACGGTTTTTATTGTTTTTTTCTGATACGATAAAATGCATAAGATATTCTAATGGAAATGAAGGAGAAAAACATTATGAAAAAGCGACTCATGGGCATCTTGCTCACCCTGTGCATGACGCTGACCATGCTACCAGTGATGGCTGGGTCTATAACAATAACGCCCGAAAACCCTTCGGTGTTTGTTTCCGTCGGCGTGGGGAATAGGGTTCCAATTACGGTGACGGCGCGCACAGACAGCGATGTCATCCTGAAAGTTACTGAATACTCAAACCCTTACCTTTATCTATTTGAAAGCGCCGTATCCCCCGGAGGGTACCCTGAATACACCGTAAAAGCCGGGCAGACGGCAACGGTATACGTTGGTTCTCTCATTAACACCGCAGGGACATGTACGGTTACCGCCACGTTTTATAGCGGCGAACCGCCAACGACCGGGCCTGTGGCATTAACGCTTGAAAAACCGTCGTCGTTTATTGAGGTCAAAGCGGGTGTTAACGGGAGAGTTTCGATTACGGCGACGGCACCTGCAGATGGCTACATTATTCTGACAGGTGACTACGATATATGGGCAGGTGTTGACCCTGCGTTTTATAACCAAAATGGTGAAAGACTTGCCACCCATCCCAACCTCTGTTATAAGATACCTGCCGGGCAGACGAATACGGTATTTGCAGGGACTTACGATAACCGGGCAGGGACATACACGGTTCGCGTAACATACCATTATATTCCGAACTTACTTATCGAGGATAAGAAAGCTAATCAAACGAGCAACTTATTAGACGATTACAAGGGGCAATACCGTTTGGTTATATTTGCCGGTAACAACTGCCCAAATACAACGGCGGCGGTAAATTACACGAATAGTATTTTAAATAACTGGAGCCACGAATGGGTAAAGGCGTTTGTGCTCAATCCATACTATGATGGTTGGGATGACAGCCACCCTAATCTTGTATTTTCCGGTGATTCAAGCAGTTCAAAGGGATATGGCGACACAATAT
>CAZUVQ010000128.1:0-3160 GCA_964623915.1 uncultured Oscillospiraceae bacterium | reverse complement strand
ACTTGTGTCGGCTTGGAGAAATGCCAATCCCATGATTACCAAGCTGTGGTGGGATATCGACCGTGCCGTGAAGAACTGCGTAAAAGAAAAATGTGCTACGGAAACTCACGGCATAAGGTTTCACTATCAGAGTGGGTTTCTGTTTCTGACCCTTCCATCCGGCAGGCAGCTTGCTTACGTGAAACCACGCATGGGAGAGAACCAGTTCGGTGGCGAGGCAGTAACCTATGAAGGTGTAGGTGCTACAAAGAAGTGGGAGCGTCTGGAAAGCTACGGTCCTAAATTTACGGAAAATGTGGTGCAGGCAATCGCAAGGGATATTTTGATGTTTGCCATCCAGACTTTAAGCCACTGCGACATCGTTGCCCATGTCCATGATGAAATCATCATCGAATGCGACCGCAGGGTTTCCCTGGATGCCGTTTGTGAACAGATGGGCAGGACTCCGCCTTGGGCGAAAGGCTTACTTCTTCGTGCAGACGGATACGAATGCGATTTTTATAAAAAAGATTAAAATTAGGGGGTTCGATTCCATCGGATTCTTCGCTTATAGGCAGAGGGATACAAGTCCTTCTGCCTATTAAATTTTTAAGGAGGATTCGATATGGACGAATTAATCAGAATCAACTATGACAGTGAGCGCCCTACTGTGAACGGACGTGATTTGCATGATGCCCTGCAGGTGAAAACCGCATATAAGGATTGGTTTCCGAGAATGTGCGAATACGGATTTACAGAAGGCACAGACTTCTGCTCATTTTTGAGCGAAAGTTCCGGTGGTCGCCCGGCAGTAAATCATCAGCTTTCTATCGACATGGCAAAGCAACTCTGCATGATTCAGCGTACTGATATCGGCAGAAAATTCCGTCAGTATTTCATCCAGGTGGAAGAAGCATGGAATTCGCCGGAAGCAGTCATGGCGAGAGCATTGCAGTTTGCCAATCAGCAGCTTGCCCTTTTGAAACATCAAAACATGGAACTGACAGACACGATTGCCGTGCAGAATCAGCAGATTTTGGAGATGCAGCCAAAGGTCAGCTATTACGATGTGGTTCTTAACTGTAAAGACCTCATTTCTACGTCAGCCATCGCAAAGGACTATGGAAAGTCTGCTATTTGGATGAACCGTTATCTTCATGAAAAAGGAGTGCAGTTCAAGCAGGGTGATATCTGGCTGTTGTACCAGAAATATGCACAGAAGGGCTACACAAGCACCAAGACACACAGTTATCCGGGGTCTGACGGAGAAACTCATACAAAGGTGCATACCTATTGGACACAGAAAGGTCGCCTTTTTATCTATGAACTTATGAAATCGGACGGCATCAAGCCTCTGATTGAGCAGGAGGTGTAATGCAATGGGAATCGATAGATTTAATTCCGAGGGTTACTATGACCCAACCAGTTATGAGGCTCTTACCAATGTGGCAAAGGCGGACAGACAGTCTGCTTTCCGCCCTTTGGTGTATATCTGTTCTACGTTTTCCGGGGATACAAAATACAACACGGAGCAGGCAAGAAAATACAGCCGTTTTGCTTATGAGCAGAAAACAATCCCTCTTACACCACATTTGTTATATCCGCAGTTCATGGATGATGAAAATCCTGCAGAGCGTGAAGATGCCATGCATTTTAATTATGTACTGCTTGGAAAATGCAATGAATTGTGGGTATTTGGTGATGTGATTTCCAAGGGCATGGCTCATGAAATCGGTGTAGCCCAAAAGAGAAAACAGACCATTCGTTGGTTCAACAAAAATTGTGAGGAGGTTAGCAAGAATGCGTGATTTAAATATAGCATACGGCAACAGCCGACAGGCAAAGACCTGGGTCAATAAAACCATCGGCTTTGATGAATTGAAAGAACGCTTAAAAGTCACTATCCGTACCCCGGAGTCGGCGGAAGAATACGCCAAGATGAACAAGGCGCAGCGTGATCTGGCAAAAGACCACGGTGGGTTTGTAGGCGGTGTCCTTAAGGGCGGCCGCAGAAAAATCGACACCGTGGAATCACGTTCCATGCTTTCTTTGGACGGTGACCGCATTACAAAGGAATTCCTTGAAACCTATGAATCTGTTTTCCCTTATACTTCCGTGCTTTATACCACACACAGCAGTACAGAGGAAAATCCAAGGGCAAGAATTGTCTGCCCTCTGACCCGTGATGTTACACCGGAGGAGTTTGTTGCAGTATCCCGTTATGTGGCACAGATGCTTGGTATCGACTTCTTTGACGAGTGTTCCTATCTTCCAAATCAGCTGATGTACTGGCCGTCCACTCCGCAGAACGGTGTATTTGCATATAAGGAAACAAACGGCGGTTGGCTTGACCCCGATGTAATCTTAAACGCTCATCCGGAATGGACAGACCCTACAAGACTGCCTACTTCCTCCAGGGAGAGCAAGGCAAACAGCGTAACGCAGCAGAAGGTACAGGACCCGCTTTCCAAGGAAGGTGTGGTGGGTCTTTTCAACCGTGCCTATCATCCGATTTCCAAGGCTCTGGAGATTTTCCTCTCCGATGTATATGAGCCGACCGACAATGAGAGCCGTTGGCATTTCATTCAGTCAAGCAGTATGGCAGGTGTGGAAATCAAGGAGGACAAGTTTGTTTACAGCCATCATGCCAAAGACCCTGCATATCTGAAGCTGTGCAATGCTTTTGATATTGTCCGTATCCATAAGTT
Source organism: uncultured Oscillospiraceae bacterium (assembly GCA_964623915.1). Taxonomy (GTDB): domain Bacteria; phylum Bacillota; class Clostridia; order UMGS1883; family UMGS1540; genus CAZUVQ01. The sequence goes on along the minus strand of CAZUVQ010000128.1, from coordinate 473 downwards.
CGGTGATGCCGATGATAAGAAATCCTTTAATGCAATGTGCGAGTTTGCCATGCAGCAGGATGATGTAAAACTCCTTGCGGCAAATGAACGTCTGGCGCAGGCAAATGTGGAATTTTCCGCTGACGATGATGAGGACTGGAAGAAAAAACTCCATTATCAGCCGAGGTCGAGCCTTTTGGAAAACAGCGTTTACAATCTGAACCTCATTCTGAATAATGACCCTGACTTCCAGAACTTTGCCTTCAATGAGATGGCTAACCGTATTCAGATTACGGGTCCTCTCCCTTGGGAGCGTCCTAAAGGCAATGCGTTCTGGCGTGATGCGGATACGGCACAGCTTAAGTCCATCATCGATATCCGTTATCTGCCGTTTTCCAGCCGTAACCATGATGTTGCTTTTACCAAGGCTGCGGATGACCGTCACTTCCACCCTATCCGTGATTACTTGGACAGTCTGCCTGAGTGGGATGGGG
>CAZUVQ010000127.1:0-3221 GCA_964623915.1 uncultured Oscillospiraceae bacterium | reverse complement strand
AACAAGTCTTTTTTCTATAAGAAAAAACAAATATGACATAGGAATTATAAATAAAGGTATAAAACTTGTAGCGTAATGAGGATAGCTTCTGCCGGATATACTGTTTACATAAGCGTTCATTATAAATGCAAAAATTATACATATGACCAAAATAATATTTGTTTTATTTAGATTCATTTTAAAAATTTTCGTTCTATAGCAACATGTAACAAAAATAAGCAAAGAAAATAGGATAGAATATTTAAAATGCGATAAACTCTTAATGGCTACAATTGTTCTTTCAATAATCCCTTGAGGAGTAGAAGTAAACTGAATTGTGTAGGCACTTTTAAAGCATTCTAAAAGTATTCCGTTGGTATAACAATAAATAAGAAACGGTAAAATAGCAAGTATAAAGCCACAGATAAAGCTAATAAAAGTCTTAACAGCCAATCCCCATTTTTTTTCTATCAAGATAAATATAAATATTACTCCACAAAATGCCAAAATCGGAGCGCTTAGGTTTACGCGCAACAACATACATAAAGTAGACAACGACCCAATGGTAAGACTTTGTCCAAAAGTAATTCTTGTTTCAAGAGTAGTGATTTTATCAATATATAGTTAGAAATTGAGATAAATAAAAATGCATATTCTTCTGTTAAGTTTCCGCCATCAAATGTAGTTCCATATAAAAGTATTGTGCATATGGCGGCAAGCATGGAAAGATGTTCGGAAACAATTAATTTAGCTGTTTTGTAAAAAACAACTATTTTGAAATAACAAAAAACATACTCAATTATAACAATACGGTGATTATCATTAACAATCATTCCCAAATATCGTACAAAAAAGCGAAGGTCCTTTGTTGTCCCAAGCATTCACATATGGCAAACCTCTGTTTTTCATCACCCAACCAATATAGCTATATATTTTCGCGTCAAATCCCCATAAGTTGTTCAATGCATTAAGCATACAAGACTGAAACACTATAAAAAATGCCGATAAGGCAAAGAGAGTATATATAAAAATTGTAGTTTTATTTTTCCTTGGTATCATTATTTCACCCACTCAACATTCTCAAATGCCCACGCTGCCAGCTCATTCATTGAAGGATGAATTATCATTGAATTTGTCATAGGGGCAATAGTTTTCATGTTCGGGCAATCGTAAGAAAAGGTTCCGGAAGATAGGTGCTTCGTACATACCGCACCAGAGTTCATAAGATAGACGAATGGTTGAATTAGCATAGAAGCATACGGCCCTGCTATGTGTGCTCCCAGGATTTTCAAATCTCTTCCTAATATTATTTTTGCAAATCCGTTGTCAACCGATTCGGAGGTAATCCCCATGGAAACACCTCCTGCAATTTTTGAATAGCTGTTTCGCGCAATGCCGTAGCTTATTCCCTTTTCATGCACCATACGCTCCGTCATGCCAACATGTCCCACCTGCGGCCATGTAAATATTGCCCATGGTGTTGCATCATAAGCTACTTGCTGCTTTTTTTCTGTACCGAAAAGATTATTTGATAGAATCATTGCTTCATAGTTTGCCTTGTGGCGAAACTGATATTTGCCATTTATATCACCAATTGCGTAGATGCCCTTAACACTTGTTTCAAGATACTCATTCACTTTGATATAACCTTTATTATCGGTTTCAATATTTGCATTATACAAATTCAGCATGTCGCCGTTTGAACGAACACCTGTGCAAATAAAAATTTCTTCTGCCTCAACTTTTCTTATCTTGCCGCTGTTTATGTCTTCTGCAAAAACAATTTTACTCGATGCACTTTTTTCAGAACGGGTGACTTTTGTGTTTGTTATTATTTCCACACCGTTTTTGCTTAAATTTTCAGTAACAAATTCGCTAACTTCCTCCTCTTCGGTAGGAATTATCCGGTCACTTAACTGTATAAGCGTAACCTTCGTCCCAAATGCGGAGAATATATGAGCAAACTCGGTTCCAACTGCACCTGCGCCTAAAATTACGAGGCTTTTAAAAGGCTTTTGCGGGAATTTCTCGCCAAAGAAAGACTCACTGGTAATATAACCTGTCTTTTCAAGCCCTTCTATTGACGGAATCAATGAACGTGCGCCTGCTGCGATAACGATTATGTCAGCATGAAATTGTGTAATACTTCCGTCAGATTTTGTTACTTTTATTTCTTTAGGATTTGTAAACTCGGCAGTTCCCTTGTAAATGTCAAGGTTATCAATCTCACTGAGGGTTTTCTCAATTTTTTTACTATAGTCAATCTGTTCCCAAACACGGTCTGTAATATTTGCCCAATCTATACGGGGAGCGTCAAAAGAAAGCCCAACTCTTTCACCGGCTTGCGCTTCACGAATCAGGTCGGCCGGGTAAACAAGCAATTTTGAGGGAATACAACCTTTTGTCAAACATGTTCCTCCATACTTATCCTTTTCAACAACAGCACATTTAAGCCCCACCGCAAGAGCCGCTTCCATAACTACCAGACCTGAACCTGAGCCTATAACAGCTATGTCATATTTCTTCATGTAATGACCCTCCATGTGTATTTTTTCTTCGTTTATTCTTTATAATATAATACCAATGAATGGTTATTGTGTCAATATTTTTTAAAGTAATCTAAAAAGTTACAAAATTATTGTTGGTTTTCTAACAAAGCTGTTATATACCATATATAGCGTACCTGACATAAAGATCAATAAATGTTCTGAAATGAAAGGTGACGGTTAAAATATAAACATTATTGTATTATTTGCCGCTCCTTTTTTTGAGGGTGCGGCCATATTATTTTGGAGGTAATTGTTCGGAGCAACACTGGGAAGGAAAATTTATAAATAACAACCAAAATTATTTATATGTTATTTTCATGAAAATTTATAAATAACAGATTTTTTTCTTTGACGGAATTTCTTGTTGACTATACATCAGAGAAAACAAAAGAAAAAGGTTATGAAATAATTGATCAGGAGCTCTCTAAAATCCCTAAGGATAAAGTTCGCAGTGTTGCCGCACAAAATACAGCAAGTGTTTCTTATATAAGAAACTTGATTTATTCAGGAATGAAATACTTTACCGATTTTCAGTTTTTGTTTTGCGTTTGTTTTTATACATCAAAATATCAATAAGTTTGAGGAAGTCTTCAGATTTCATATTGGAATTTCTGTCGTAAACAGCATAACCCACCCCGAAATTAATATCAAAGGGTTTACAGTCTAACTTATTATAATTTTCAACGCATCTGG
>CAZUVQ010000126.1:1281-3225 GCA_964623915.1 uncultured Oscillospiraceae bacterium | reverse complement strand
AGTGAATAAAGCCGCAAACGGTGGGAAATATTCTGTGTAAGCTCAAAAATAACTCTGAAGACCTCTTCCACCGTATATAAATCCGTGGTGCAGGTAATGCCGTGCCCCATGCTTTTTATTGGGGCTTGATAATCAAAGGAGGCAACACGCTGGCATTCAAACCCATTGGCATAGTTGTATATATTTTCACCATGTTTTCCAAACCATGCTTTGAGATAATTTATATCAGTGTTTGCCAGATCTCCGATTGTCAGTATATTATACTTATGAAGCCTTTTAATGGTTGCCCTTCCAACACCCAAAAGCTCCTCAGCAGGCAGTGACCAGATTTTTTCACGAAAGGAATCATGGGAAATTTCAGTTACAGCATCGGGTTTTTTCATATCAGAACCGAGCTTTGCAAAAATCTTGTTAAAGGAAACACCTATGGAAACTGTTAAACCTATTTCCTTTTTGATGCGCTTTCTGATTTTTTCAGCTATTTCAGCACCTGTCCCGAAAAGGGAGGTGCTACCTGTAACATCAAGCCAGCATTCATCCATACCAAACGGCTCAACAAGGTTTGTGTAGTCATAATAAATGGCTTTTGTTAAGCGAGAATATTTGATATATTCATCATAGGTAGGCGGAACTACGACAAGCTCGGGGCATTTTAGTTTAGCCTCCCAAATGGTTTCACCTGTTTTAACGCCGCACCCTTTAGCGGCAATATTTTTGGCAAGAACAATACCGTGCCTGTCCTCACGGTTTCCGCATACAGCTACAAACTTATCACGTAGCTCAGGGTTAAGCATACATTCAACCGAGGCATAAAAATTGTTTAAATCACTGTGTAATATTATTTTTTTCATTCATAGCCTCCATAGCCCTCTGTGAAATATAAAATTATTCTTGACAACAAATATAATATGTTATACAATCAACGTGAAATTTATTTCACATTATAATTATAGTGAAAAATGTTTCACATGTCAATACATAAGTGAAAATTATTTCACAATGAGGTGGTATATATGCTGTTCGGAGAAAAATTAAGGCTTGAAAGGACTAAGATGAAGCTTTCGCAGGAGGAGCTTGCGGAAAAATTAGGAGTTACAAGAAGAACAATTATTAATTATGAAACAAAAAATATGTATCCAAGCGGTGAGATAATAGGGAAATTGGCAGATATATTTTCTGTCAGTGCCGATTATCTTTTAGGTGATGAAGACCATTTTGTTATAAAAGCCGGTTCTTTATACGGAACAAGGGGAAAAAAGCAGGCTGAAAACCTTTTGACGGCGGCAGCGGCAATGTTTGCCGGCGGTGATTTAAGCGATGAGGACAAAATGGCTTTTGTCAATCAGATAGGTGAGCTTTATCTTGATTCAAAGAAAAGGGCAAAAAAGTATACTTCAAAATCCAAAAATATCTGAGATGCAAAGAAGTAATGGACGGTCGTCTGAAAGGGGAACTCATGTGTCGGAATTTGCATATAAAAAGGCCGTAGAGGTGACAGAAAAATATAATACAAGAAACCCGTTTGAAATTGCAGATGCATCAGGTATAATAGTGATATATAATAATGAATTTTGTAAACTCAAGGGTTTTTATGCTATCATAAACAGACAGAGGTACATGGTTTTAAACGGCAATCTTGATGAACGCGCAAGGCTTGTTGTTGCTGCGCACGAGTTAGGTCACGATATGCTTCATCGTGAATTTGCAAAAAATGGAGCATTACATGAATATATGCTTTATGATATGAAAACCCGCCCCGAATACGAGGCTAATGTGTTTGCGGCGGAGCTTTTGATAACTGATGAAAATATAAATAAAAGAACAAGGGAAGGTGCTGATATGCAGCAGATTGCCGTAGAGCTTGGAGTTGACATTAATCTTGTTGCCGTTAAAGTGGGAAATATGAACACAAGAGGTCATATAATCGGCAGAAATACTAATAAT
>CAZUVQ010000126.1:0-1181 GCA_964623915.1 uncultured Oscillospiraceae bacterium | reverse complement strand
TATTTCATTCCACAGGCGATGTTCCACGTAAAATAAATTCATCATCCGGAGGTATTTTCTGTTCTGAAGTAGCAAAATCTTTATTTTCCGGTTCTATAATAGTTATATCTGAAGAAGGGGTTTCCTCTTCAATAACAGGTTTTTCAGAACAGCCCCTGAACAAGGAAGCTATAAAAGCCGTAAAAACTGCAAGAATAATTACAAGAACAGCAAGCCTTATAACCCCTTTTATCATAGATTTGTTTGGTTTGACAGGTTTACCTCCGTTGCGAAGCAACATAATGGTAACATTATCATCAGCACCGCCTGCAACTGCCTCGCTAATAAGGCGATGAACAATTTTCTCATCTGACATATCAAGGGAGAGAATATATTCAATTCTTTCCTCTGAAATGATATCTGTAAGCCCGTTTGAACAAATTAAAAACACATCATCAACATCAACAGGCACAGAATCTGAAAAATATGGCAGAATACTGTCACCGCCAAAGGCACAGCCGGCATATTTTGTGGGTTTGTTATCCGATAATGTATCATCCTTGCCGGTAACCTCTGCAAAAAGCTTGTCACATACATGGGATCGGGTCAAGGGGATAAGCAAATTGTCACGAAAAGCATAACCGTGCACATCACCTGCGTTCACCATAGTTGCCACTCCGTCATTAATCGACAAAAGTGCAAAGGATGAACCGTAGGAACCATCTGATGAGTACGAGCGCATTTTTCCGTTCGCATGTGTAATAAATTCCTCAAGAACGATTTTGTGATTAGCTTTTGATGCAGATAGAATTTTGTTGTGTGCTTCTTTTACCATACCTGAGAAACGGTGAGCGGGCGTATCCTCTACAGGATTTGCAGAAATAGAATCAGATACTGAAAAAATAAAGCGTTTCCCCTTTACCGTTCGTTCGATAATATGGCTTAAAACCACATTTCCGGAAGGAGGAACAGCACCATTTATATAAAAACTGTCACTCATAACATCACGAATGAGCATAGAACCGACAGTTACGTTAAATCTCGGTAAAAAAATCGTTATCAACTCCTATTTTTTCATTGGAATTTTTGGGATCACAAAAATATGAAGGTTGTTCAAATTACTCATAATTATTTCTTAATTTATTGAAAATATTATATAATACTCTATTATAAAAGTCAATGTTTTATTTGAAACATGTACA
>CAZUVQ010000125.1:0-3301 GCA_964623915.1 uncultured Oscillospiraceae bacterium | reverse complement strand
ATCTTTCAACCTATCCGACTGATCCAAGTAAAAATCCTAATATTGCTCTTCCTGATAATACATTTTATGTATATTTCAACGTAAACATTCCGGAAGGTGCTACCGTAGAACTTGTAACGAGCGTCTGGCCTTATAAAACTCTTTTTGGGGGGACCACAAACATTGGGGGGACCACAAAAAATATAACATATAACACCGGAGGCCAGAATGCGTACTGCGGTCGACAGGAAATCGCGCCTAATTCTCCCGTCCCCATAAAGAGTGAAATAATAGCTATAAGAGCGAATTACACTAGTCCGCAGGGAGTTTATAAAGAATATCTCTTTGAATTTAGCTCCAAACAACCGCGTATAACAGGCTTTTCAAGACATATGAGCTCCTCTTACAATAAGGTGTTTTTTGAAAGTGGTTCTGCAGTTGATAATAACAACCGTTCTGTACTTGACTCAAATGCCTCAAGCGGCAGCAACAGAACATGGGCGCTTGCCAATGTTTCAAAGGCGTTGCAGGGTGCCAGCTTGCTTGTACTGCCATGGGAAAATGCGCTAAGAAACGCAAATGATACTACAACATACCCGAAATTTGCTACATTTAAAGCTGATACCCCATGCACGGTTTATGTTTTGCTGGACAGACCGGCTGACCCATCATCAGTATACGCTACTGAGTGGACACTTTTAAATAATGGTACTGTTCCCGCAAGGCTTAATAGCACTGAAAGGTATGATATCCCCAGAAACGTTAATAACTTTTCCGAAACCGACTATTTTGCCATGGCATATAAATGGGTATCCAATACCAGCACTAGTAACTATGAAGATGAAAATCACATTAAAAATAACAATTGGATTCGCATGTCAAATCCCGGTATATCAGGGTCTATAAGCAATCCTACTCATGTGGCGTCTGCTGTATACTTCTCCTATGTTTACGCAAAGGAACTGGCAGCCGGAACAGACCTTCAAATCAAAAATCCCGGCAGTATGAATACGGAAAACGAATCTTCGTCACTTATGCCTGTAATGGTAAAATGGCACATAGACGAACCGACTGTTACAATAACGGAACTTTCGGCATCATCAATACCCGGTGCAACAACGATTACGGCAACAAATACCGTAGTTAAGTCATCGCCTAATCAGACATGCGATTATAAGGCAATTGCAGCAGTTTACAAAGACGACACCTGCAAAGAGCTTTTAGACGTAGCAATTACACGTTTTATTGAGGGCGAAACTACACTTACATTAAACAGTGATGTTTACGGCAACGATGCTTATGTCAGTGTCCTTGTGTGGAATAATATAGATGATTTATCACCGATTACAACTAAAACTGGAAAATTGCTGAGCTCTCTGCTCTCCCAGTAGTATAAAGGTACTGCACTCGGATGCAGCCCACGGCTGAATCCGAGTGCAGAATTAGAATATATGTAAAACCGCCCAAAGCGGCATTGATTGATTTCGTGTAAAACGGGAGGAAAATGAATATGATAAATATGAAAAAGATGGTATCTATTGCGCTTGCATTTACACTGATTTTTACCTTTGCGGGTATTTTGCCGGAAACGGCACCCGTTTATGCGGCAATAAGTGCCTCATACACAATTCCAAGTGTATCGCCGCCTTTGGGCACGCATCCAAGAGTATTATTCAGAAGTGCTGATGTATTACAGATACGAACAAATTTAGCCGCCGAGCAAAACTCGGCGGCAAGAAACAAATTGAATTCGTTGGCGGCAATGGCGATGGAGGCATCCTTTACGGGCGAGTCCGGGTTAAATAAAATTGAAGCGGCGGCTTTTGATTATGTGATAAACAATAAGCCGGAAAGCGGAGCAAAAGCGGTTACTCTTTTGCTGACTTATCTTGAGACGTACTGCTCGGATGTCGCATCCGGCAGCATCACAGGTGATCAGACGCGCGCCGGCGGATTGGTAATTTATACTGCGTCGGAGATTTACGATTGGTGCTACAGTCTGTTTACTCCGGATCAGAGAAATACTGTTATTTCATATTGCGAAACAATAGCGGGATATTTAGAGATAGGCTACCCTCCCACCGGTCTTTCCGCAACTACCGGTCACGGCAGTGAGGCACAGCTATTAAGAGATTTGCTTGCATTTGCAATCGCCGTTTACGACGAACGTCCCGATATATGGAACGTTGTAGGCGGCAGGTTTTATCAGGAATATGTTCCTGCAAGGGAATATTTCAATACGGCAAATTACAATCTTGAGGGCGACAGCTACGGTCTGTACCGTCATATGTGGGACAGCTGGGCAAGCCTTCTTATTACAGGAATGGGTGCTTCTGCACCGTATAACAGCCAAAATCTTTACAAAACGGCATACGGTATGCTTTATATGCGCCGTCCTGACGGACAATATATGCGTGACGGCGATACATACCTTGATACCGAGGATATGTGGTCCTATTGGGGGGGAAACTCTCAGGCATATTTGCTGGACTCTGCAATCGGAGATGACCCCTACCTAAAAAGTGAATATGCAAGAATGATTAAAAATTTCGGCGGTTTCTATTATGACACGCCAATTATGCAGCTGATTGTTAATAATCCGGAGGTTACACCTAAGCCGATATCCAATCTGCCGCTTAGCCGCTACTTCGGTTCGCCCGTAGGCATGAGCGTTGCAAGGACAGGCTGGGCGGACGGAGCTGATTCTCCGTCGGTTGTTGCACAGATGAAGGTTGGCGAGATTAACCTAAATAATCATCAGCATCTTGACGCAGGACATTTTCAGATATATTATAAAGGTATTTTAGCAAGTGATTCCGGTGTTTATCAGGGACTTAGAAACAACACGTCAGAAGGCGGCACGGCATACGGCTCGGAACATTACAATATGTATATGTCCAAATCCGTTGCGCACAACACAATGCTGGTGTACGATCCGGACGAATATACTGTAAATACAGGGTTTCCGTATTATGAAAGTGTATCAACTAACAGAAAACATACACGTGACGGCGGTCAGCGCACGCCTTATAACGGAAATGCGCCCGAGACGGTAAGCGGTATTCAGTCAAATTCCAAGGTTGCAACCGTTGCGGCTCAGGAAATTGACCCGTTAACGCCTAACGCACCATCATATACATACTTAAAGGGTGATTTAACCAACGCTTATTCAAGCAAGGTAAGCGATTACAAGCGTTCATTTATGTTCTTAAACCTTTTTGATGAAGAAGTTCCCGGCGCAATGATAGTATTTGATAAGGTTACCTCGTCAAATTCAAGTTTCAAAAAATCATGGCTTCTGCATGGTCTTGAGGAGCCTACA
>CAZUVQ010000124.1:0-3362 GCA_964623915.1 uncultured Oscillospiraceae bacterium | reverse complement strand
TCCTCTTTACCAACGGATACTATCGATGGAATGAGCAGGTAAATATTAAGTTGGATGCGGAACTTTTTGAGACCTATATCAAAAACGGGGATGAACAAAAGGAAAATTCGCCGGAAGCGGCGCTTCAAAGCTATAAAGACGCCCTGGATATATATGTCGGGGACTATTTGCCCGAGTGTACCAATCAGTACTGGGTGTATGCAATCAGGAATCATTTCAGAAGGCTATACATAAAAACTGTTTCAAACGTTATCGAACTGCTCAAGTCCAAGGAAGCCTATGACGAGATTATGGACTTGTGTCAAAAGGCCATACAAATTGATGTGTATGAGGAAGCGTTCCATATAAGCCTTCTTGATACCTTTATGGCTAAGGGAGAGTTTCGTCAGGCCTTTGAACATTATGAGTATATCACCGAATTTTATGAAAAGGAAATGGGGATCAAACCCTCGGATGAAATGAGGGCTATTCATAAAAAGCTTCTGGATTCTCAGTCCATAACAAAGGTAGATAATAATTTCTGTGAGATACTTGAAGTTGAGGACAACTATGAAAACGCTTTATTTTGTGAGCCGGAAGTTTTTAAGACAATATATGAACTGGAACTGAGAAGAAGCCAGCGTCAAAACACAAGCTACAGTGTCGGCGTCATAACCGTTAATCCCATAAGAGGGTATACCCATGCGCAGAATGAGCTGCGTATGAATAGAATTAAGCAATTACTGCTCAAACGACTGAGAAAAGAAGATTCTATTACCTTATGGGACTACCATCAGTATGCAGTATTGCTTCCGAGTGCGAATGAGGATCTTACAGAGAATATTCTTAAAAGGGCTTTGGCTACGGAGAAAGATGATACAAAAATTTTAATAAATCAATTATATAAATTACCTTCTTTTCATTGTAAAACGGGTTGATAAAATAAAGATTAGGTATGTATATCAGAAAGAAAGCTTGCCGTAGGCAGGCTTTTTTTTTGTCACGGAAAAGGAACGCAAATCTACGCTGAGATGTCACAGCAGGTTAATATAATGTGTTTAAGAAAAGGCGAAAATTTTGACTTCTAATATCGCAAACCCGTTAAAAACCGGGGTTGCAAGGTTAGTGGTTTAAATATATATAAAAAATTTTCACAGTAATATAGACAATGTTCGTCTTATCGTAAAGTTTAGAAAATTGTAAAGGAGTGATAGAAATGAAAGAAGGATTAACTAAGTTCTTAATAAAGAAAAAAGTTTTCTCATTGATAATGGCAACGTCTATCCTTTTCGGGATGCTCCCGGCAACAGTAAGTGCAGTAGCCCCGGGTTTGCAGATTAAAGATAATAGCATAGAAGCAGATGCAGTAACAACTGTTCCGGGATCACTAAGTGACGGAGAACTTTGGACAGACAAGAGTGTTGTTCCGGATTCTAGTAATCCGGGCGAATTTACTATAACACTAAGTGCGGCAGGGCAGGATTACCAAATTGAGAACCCGCTTCCGCAGGATAAATTAGATGTTGTACTATTACTTGACGTTTCCACATCGATGAATGAAAAGCCTGCGGGACAATCAAAAACTAAACTGGAATCCATGGAGGATGCGGCTAAAGATGCTGTGACAACCTTGCTGGGTGTCAGCGGAAATCGTGTAGCAATTGTAAGTTATAGCGATTATGCTACTAGGAGAACCGGGAATAATGATAGCAATGCATTTTTAACAAATGAGAATAATCTCAAACAAGCCATAAATGGCTTAAGTGCCAGTGGATATACAAATATCCAAAATGCCTTCCTTCGCGCACAGGAAATCATTGAAGCGAGGACAAATGATGACAATAAACCGGTTATTATATTAATGAGTGATGGTGAACCCACAGTTTACCACTCAAGCTTAACTCAGCATAATGACAGTAATAGAAGTAGAAGTACGAGCTCCGGTGCTAATTATGTATGGAATACAATATTGCAGGCTATGAAGGCAAAAGATGAAATCACAGACCTCAGGATTTTTACAATAGGCTTTGGTGTTGGAGGCAGTTCTTATGCTGTTGCCACCTTAATGCCGACAGAAGGTAATACTGAGAATTATAGACCTAATGTATATAGCGCAAAAACTCATTTAGCGACCGAAACAGCCAACTTTGAATATAATAGGCAGGGAAGCTCCAACAAATATACTTTGATGAACCCTATTTCGATTCAACAAGGATCCAGCAGTACAGCATATGGCCCGGAGTCTCTGGTAACAGGCTTAACAAGCGAACCTCAGAATACTTCATGGACCACCCCAACTAGAGAAGGCTCAGTAATTCAAACCGGTAACTATCAGAATAGAAGATACTATTTTAAAGGCACAAGAACTCGTACCGAATACTTTGATAAGCAAAGCGAGAAGGCAGGTTTTGACCATAAATACTGGGAAAACGGTAGTAAGATAACCTCTGACGGTGCGGAAGATATCATGGAGGCCCTTACAGGAATAGTAAATGATCTGATCTCAGCCAAGCCAATGAGTAAGACCGGGCAAGGCTCTTATACAGATATAATCATTGAGGATATTCTGGGAGATGGATTCGAAGTTGTTGGAACCCTCGATACAGGTCTATCGCAAAGCGGAAATAAAATCACATGGACCATTGACGGTGATACATTTGAGACTATGGCCTCAGGTAGCACATCGCTTGCTTCTGCTAAGGTAAAGACAATATCCTTTAGAGTTAAAATCAGCGATAGTGCGAATATTGCCGGTAAGTACTACACGAATAATTCAGCACAGGCAGTTTTCAACGTATCAGAGGACAATCCGTTTTACGAAGGTAACGCTAATAAGGATAATGATGGTAATGTTACAGATTCACTTAACAACAGAGGCTGGTTGACCCTTGAGAGTATTCCTAATACTGTGGTGACCATTACAATAACAAAGGAAGTTAGCGGACCGGTGCCGGCAAATGAAGTAAACACCTTTACTTTTAATGTTTATTCAAGCTCACAGGGAGGAAATCCGCTGAATGAGACGCCTATATCGATCACGGTAACAGAGGATGGTTCAGAAAATGAATCTGTACAAATAAGTTTGCCGTGGAATGCGTTTAATGAAGCAGGGCAGGTAAAGCTTTATGTTGAAGAAATTGAATCAGCCCCTAATGGTTATTGGACATATGAAAATTCAGAAAGAAAAGATGTAACATTGACAAAAACACAGCCTACCGGGAGTGTAATCTTTACCAATATATATACACCACCCGGGAACATACACGTAACTAAAGTATGGAGAATTGGTGAATCCAATCAATGGCCTGATGATGTAAATTCTATTCTTGTTCAGCTTTGGGAAGAGGCACCGATAGAGGAACTGTCCGGAGAAATATTGTTTT
>CAZUVQ010000123.1:0-3381 GCA_964623915.1 uncultured Oscillospiraceae bacterium | reverse complement strand
TTAGAGTATTGTTGCAGTTACAAAAGGAGAGTGATGAAAATGCAGAAAAAGCTGCTTACAAACGGCAACACATTTAAAAGGACAGACGGACGCTGGGCAGGAGTTGTATGGTATGCAGATGAATCAGGAACAAGAAAGCGGAAAAGCTTCTCCGGCACAACCAAGCAAGAGGTAAATAAGAAAATTACAGCGTATATAGCTGAATTTAAAAATCTGCTTGAAGAATCTGACGAATCCATAAAAAAGCTAAAAGACAGCATACAGAATTGGCTAAAAATATTCAAATTCCCGTCCGTTGAACCAACAACATATGACAGAGCGGAATGCACGGCTAAAAATCAAATATATCCTATAATTGGAGAAAAAACAGTTGGTGATATTACCGCAGCAGATATAAAAAATCTGCTAAACTATTGGATGAACAAAGGCTTAGCCTACACTACAGTCAAAAAAGCTTATGTACTGCTGAATGAGTATTTTAGGAATATGTACCTTGAAGGTTTAGTTAACAAAAATCCTATGGATAATGTGGAGATGATCAAAAAGGCAAACTTCTTATCGTCACAAGGCAAGGAAAATCTGCCTGAATGTGAAACAGTTACAATATTTACCCCGGAAGAGATTGAAAATTTCAAAGCTGAAGCATTCAGTACATATTCAAACGGAACAAAAAAATATCAGCAAGCTGCTGCATATATACTAATGCTAAATACAGGACTGAGAACAGGAGAACTACTTGGACTCATAAATAGTGATATTGATCTAAATAATAAAACATTACAGGTACAAAGAGCGGTGAAAACAATAAATAAGCGTACAGGGACAGAATTAGACGGCGGCAAAGACATAAAGGTTGGCAAGCCAAAAAGTGCCACAAGCAAGCGTACAGTGCCTCTTAATAACACTGCAATAGAAATGATACAAAAATTAAGAGATGAATTCTACTTCGGAGAAGATGCTCCCCTTGTATGTGATGAAAATGGTAACTTTACAAAACCTGTAAACTTAAGAAAAAGGTATTACAGAATACTGAAAGCTGCAGGGATTGAAATAAAAGGTCTTCACAGTTTAAGGCATGCATTTGCGACAAACCTTGTAAATGGCACAAAACAAGCTGATGGCACAATACGAGCATTAAGTCCGAGGCAAGTAGCAGACTTACTAGGACACAGCACATCACAAATAACGGAAGCTTACTATGTAAAGAAAGATACCTCGAGGTTATCAGGAATTACAGACGGATTTGAAATGTAATACTATTCTCAATTTAATTGTTGACAAATAAATTTGTCAACAGTGGCGTTGCCGAAAGGAAAATAGTATTGAATTGCCTCAAATAAAATATTCAATATTTTATTTGAGAGCAGTATAAACTTAACACCATAATACAACAGACCCACCAAAGATTAATCTTTGGTGGGTCAAATTTTGATACGCATTAAACAAAGAAAAGGAATTTTTATTTTGGGGTGCAGATTTATTTTTTTCAATTAGAATTTCCGATGCAAATATTGAAAATCAAATCTTCAAAGATGCACAAAGATACTATCATATTTCTTGAAAATTGTCTTAAAAAATGATGCTTTATTGATGATGTAGCAGACGGAATCTTTGAAAACAGAGGAAACCGGATGACATATGTATGCTCATATTTACAAAAACAATGTGTATTGCAAGACCGAGCGCCACAAAAGTATTATAAGAAAATGGGAAGTTGATGCTTGAAATTTAGAATGTGCAGCACTAAAATTAAGACAATAAAAAAACAGCCCAAACCCAGTGTTTAAGCCATTTGTCAGTGGCAGGGGTAGAAGGACTTGAACCCTCAAGAACGGTTTTGGAGACCGGCATGTTACCATTACATCATACCCCTGTATGAAAATATTAAATTGTAGGCACGGGGTTTTGGAGACCGGCATGTTACCATTACATCATACCCCTATATTTAATGTACTTGCATATTATA
Organism: uncultured Oscillospiraceae bacterium; assembly: GCA_964623915.1. GTDB lineage: Bacteria > Bacillota > Clostridia > UMGS1883 > UMGS1540 > CAZUVQ01. The sequence goes on along the minus strand of CAZUVQ010000123.1, from coordinate 1,415 downwards.
CTATCAAAAACAGGCTTTGTCAATACCAAAATCCTTGATTTTTTATTTACATGCAGCTATTGATTTCTTATTAAATTAATGATAAAATACAGAAAAAATCAAAATGGGGATAACATGTCAGAGAATATAAATAAACAAAATAAAAAAAGAATTTGGGAGCTTGATGCACTGCGAGGAATTTTTGTTCTTGGAATGATAATAGTGCATATAGTTTTTGACCTTGAAAATTTTACAATGATTAAAATGCCGAAAATTCAGGTTTTAAGTTTCATTAAAGAATACGGTTTTATTGGGTTTTTGTTGATATCCGGCGTATGTGCCCCCTTAAGCAGAAATAATGCTAAAAGAGGATTCATTGTTTTATCAGTTGCTGTGTTTTTCACATCTGCAACATATCTGCTTTATTTTTTGGATTTTTTCAGCAAGGGCTATACAATAACATTTGGCATCTTGCACCTTATAGGTGTTTCCATGCTCACATACCCCTTATATAAAAAAATGCCGCCAATACTGACGGCTGTTATTGGTCTATTTATAATTGTTTTGGGGGTTTATTTTCTCAGCTTTCGTATTGAAATGCCTTATCTGTTCCCACTCGGGCTTCGCACCAAAAGCTATGCCGCCGGAGACTATTACCCCATATTCCCATATATGGGCGTTTTTGTTTTGGGAACTACGCTTGGCAGACATATTTATAGAGAAAAAAAATCGCTTCTCCCCCATGCCGAAAAATACTTTTCATTCCTTAGTGTTGTCGGCAGAAATGCATTGATAATTTATATTGTTCATCAGCCGATAATTTACCTTGCACTCAAGCTGTTTTTCTGAGATTTTCTGATTGTTTTTTTGTCCGCCGCATATTCGCTACGCTTTATCTGCATTTTACCTCAAAATCTTTTTTACAGGCCGGACAACAGCAGATATGCTTTCCTTGTTTTCTTGGCAGACGTATAGGTGCTTTGCAATTAGGGCACTTTCTGTAAATATATGTTTTTCTGTATTTCCATTTATTGTTAATGTACGTGAACTGTTTTAAAGCTTTGTTCCTAATAAGCAAATATTTTCCGTTTTCCTGCTGTCTTTTGTAATAATCCTTTGACATAATTCTGTAGATAAATACCACAGACAGAATTGAGTAAAGCACTACAATAATTATACTGTTTACAAAAAGATTTACTGCCACAAAAAAAACATAACTCCACAAAAGAAACTTGTTTAATTCATCATTACCATATCTGCCCTGCATAAATCTGTATAAAAACTCCCTTAACCTGTACATATCTTTCCTCCGCAAGCAATTGAATACTTTATGTTTAGTATATAACAAATTCAAACAAAAATCAAATGATTATGCAACATTGTTAGTGTCAAGCATTCGTTGGCAAATTTTCCACTTACAAAATCGTATTATTATA
>CAZUVQ010000122.1:0-3424 GCA_964623915.1 uncultured Oscillospiraceae bacterium | reverse complement strand
CACGGTGCTGGTTGCCGAAACATTAAAGGTAGCTGTCTGACCTTTATTCACGGTCTGATTTGACGGTTGAGCTGAAATAGAAGGTGCGGCAATGGGGGCAGGTTCAATCTTGATATATTTGTGGCTTGTATTATTTGAATACCAATATGAATCTAACTGCGTTGCACTTGCTCCGTCATAGATTTCACTGCCCATCATTATCTGGTTAGCACTGGGCGTTATGAGCATCTGTGCCGCCATAGTTCCGCCTTTTGCAATCACCGTACTTGTATCATCTATGGTAAACAGCGAACCGCCTGTATTGGATCCAAAGCCCCTGTCAGCTGGAGCATACATTGTAAGTGTTGCACCGTTTTTGACTGTAACGGTGCCACTTCCCCAATCCCAAATTCCGGTTATACGATTTGCAATTGTATCTTCGCTATATGCCGTTACCCGGCATCCGTCTATCGTCAGTGATGCACTAAAGTCAATACCGCTGGATCCACTTGTGGCTGAGCCGCCCTTAGCCGTCAAAGATCCCGTGCCACTTATTGTTAATGGCGCATTCTGGGTAGTATAAATACAGCTGGAAGAGTAAACGCCGCTGATACCTGAAGCATCAAGCGTATTAACGCCGACCAGACGAAGCGTAGCCATCTGGTCAAAAAAAATCAAATATCCGCTGGTAAAATATTCGTGATATCCCGCACCTGAAACAGTAATGTGTGCGTTAGTCAGCGTAAGGGTGCTTGTTGCCTCGTCAAAGCTGACCATTCCGTCGCCGAGTACGTCGCCTGCGTTACCACTGGTCACTTGTGTGCTGCCGACCCAAATTTCATAGTTTGTCACCGCCAGCGTTACCGTGGGCAGCAGGGTTATTGCCATACATAGTGCAAGTATTAGACTTAAAAATTGTTTTTTCATCATGTAACCACCTATCCTTCTGTTATTTAACTTCAACCTCATACATACCGATACATTCGAGCGTTCCTACTTTACATGTCACGTTTATCTTTTTCGTGCCTTTCATCGTGAAAGGTCTGCCGAGTGCTAACCACACCCCGTCAGATGTAACAAAGTCTACCGCAGGGCGTTCTGCTTTTTCAACAGTGCCGTCAGCATATTTAAGATTTACAACCATACCTGTCATTTCAAATCTCCCGCCAACTTTGTACACCTTTTTAGTCGGATATGCCCCTATGGAAATTCCAATGGGGTCGCCTTTGTCTGCCACAATCACAGCCTTATAGTTATCATCATTGCGGACAAGGCGCAGTCCAACATACTTAGTCCTGATATCCGCCTTATGGCTCCAGTTAATCTGTCCAAGTGTAGTATTATCACTGTCACAGGAACCACCACTGTAATCACGTCTACCGCTGTCGGCAAAGAATGCATCAGGTCCTTTGGGGTCGGTGTCTGTAAATGGGAATCTATTATAATAAAAATCCCAGTTCCACTCTTCAACATTACCATACATATCATAAATTCCCCAAGGGTTAGGCTCTCTTTTGCCAACTTCGTGTGTGAAGCCTTCGGGGTCAAGAGCAACTACAACACCGCTGTTGTTTATATACCAAGCGAAATCACCCAATGCTTTTCCATTTAACCATTCATCGTAATTCTGCCCTCCACGGCTTGCAATATACCACTGTGCAGCAGTTGGCAGGCGGTAGCCGTTTGCATTCCAGTCGCAAACTACCGCATTCCAAATTTCGTTATTTTTTTCGGGTGCAATACCCCAGTCCTTCGGGTTTGTACTTCCGCTTATGCTGTAAACAGGCGTTAGATTAGACAGCATTGAGAGTTTGTTGCAAAATACAAGTGCATCATAAAAACTTACGCTTTCAACAGGGCGTTTTTCTTGCACTTCGCCCGGCACGGGTCCTTTTGAGATAAAGCCACTTGACCTTATTAAATCAAAGATCAATGCCCACGAACCGTCAGGAAACTCCACCGGAACCAGACCAACCCAATCATCGTCCGAACCGTCAAAATAGCTTGGATTTATACCCATAACAGCTTTCCACTGCTCTTGCGTAACTTCATATTTGCCGATGTTAAAGCCGTTTGTGAGAGTTACGTCAGTTTCCCAAACAGGATAAATCCCTGCGTTAATGTGTACCATTTCAATATTAGGAGCATTACCGACATAGTTGGGATTGACACCTGTATAATATGCACCCGGTTCGATTACAACTTGCCCCATAGTTTCATCCCAGTACACATTAAATTGACTTGCTGTTCCGTTCAGCCATTTTGCAAATGCACGAATACCTACATAATTATGTTCAGCAGGGTCACGGATATACCAAACATCGTAGAAGTCACCATTGAGCTGCCCATCACGGTGAATCCAAAAGCCTTCCCCATTATTACCTGCCTCAACTGTTTGGACGAGTTGATACCTATCTTCCGAGGTTGTGTATGGTTTACCTGTTTCGATGCCCGGGTAACTGTACACATCGTCCCAAGTTACATTAAACTGTGCCGCCGTACCGCTTAAAATTGCAGCAAGCCCACGCAGTTGTAGATAGTTCGTGCCATTGATGAGATACGCCGCAGGTACGCTTTTAAGTTCGCCATTTACCAAAAATTGTATTGCGTTAAGCGTTGCCGTAGCAGCATTTACGGTGAGTGGCGTGATTAATAATAGCGATATTGCGAGAACAATTGACATTATACGTTTCATTTTGAAACCTCCTAAAATTTAAATAGGAAAACCCTAAATTATACTTTTAAATCCCATCAACGTGCCGGGAACACGATATACCGGGTTTTTGTAGGCTTTGTTATATGCCATCCGAATCTGTTCGCAGATTTGAGCGCTTGTGTCAAGCATATGCTTGGCTATGGGTTCCTCTGGGCTGTCACGTTTTTCTCTGTAGCCGTTTTGGTGCAGCCTGAGTTCCTCCTGCGCTTTGTAAACCGCATCTCTTTTTAGGTAAAGCACTTTATGTACATTGACAAACCACAGCACAATCAAAGCAGACGTGCTCAGCCCGGCAATGCAATTTGCAATGATGACACTCATATGGGTCTGCCCCTCTCTTTTTGTTGTATTATTTATGGTATATTAATAATCTCATTAGAAGCGAGCGGCACAACATTATCCCAAGCAAACACCTTCACTTCTACATTTGAATATACAGGAGTGTCGATAATATAACTATTATTTCCGCCGCAAGGTATTGTCTTGATGTACAGCATTTTTCTGCTATCTTTTTCGTAAATAGCAAGTAAGATTTTTCCGTTGTCCAGCGGTTTTTCTATTTTACGAGGTTTAATTGTAAATCTTAAACCGGACGGTGAAGCAATAGTCTGATATGTTGTAGCCGTCAGTATGTCTTCTTGCATAGCCGCATCCAAGTCGAAAAAGTTAATACTATATTGTGTCGCCATATCCCTTTGAACTGCTTGAATCACCGGAAAATACAAGATT
>CAZUVQ010000121.1:0-3469 GCA_964623915.1 uncultured Oscillospiraceae bacterium | reverse complement strand
TCTCCATTTATATAGCTTGTTTCCTTCATCATATCAATATAAATCAAAAGTTCTTTCCTTGTGGATACATTGAGCTTGGAAAAAATACGTCTGTTGTGAGTTTTTATGGTATTGATTGATAAAAAAAGCTTATCAGCAATTTCCTGAGCCTTGTATCCTTCTAAATATAGGTCAAAAACCTTTCTTTCTGCATTTGAAAGCGCCTTTAAGTTTTTCATGAAAGCCTCAAACATTGGGGATGAGGGTGACATCTCGGATTTTTTTAAATAATCCCGAGTGGATTTTACCTCCTGATGAGCCAAAAACTCCATCAAGTCGTTTATTTCAAGATACATATTTTTCTTTGTTTCTTTTATATAGCTTTTTGTTTTTATTGCATCAATTGCTTCTGTTACGGGGAGCATATATCTTCTGCTGATAAAAACGGAAACAAAAAAACTAATAATCAGAAGGCTTATTACAATAATTAGCAGCACAATATTTTTCCCATTTACCGCTTGTGAAACGACCTTCTGTGGCATCATGACAGACACGAGCCATTCCTGATTTTTATAAGGTGAGCCTGTGGGATACAGCCTAAGTGGTGCATGCATTCCGCTGTATGATACGCTTGTATTTGTGTAAAGCCAAAAGCCGTTATCATCACTATTTATATTTACACTGCCCTCAGTTTGTGAGCCTGTTAAGAAAGAATTTCCTGCAATCATGCCCCTTTCCATATATAGTGTTTCTTGGTCAAATGGGGCGGCACAGGTAAACACATTACGGTAATTGCTGTCGTTTGGAGTATATTTTTGCTTGAACAATCTTGCACTTACCTCAAATCCGCATATTCCGAAAACATCGCCATTGTTTGACTTGAGCGGAACACATAATAGGATACCCTTCTCGCTGTTTTCCTCAAGGGTAAAACAGTCTGTCCAGTAATAAAGCCGCGAAAGCATTGTTTCGGGCTGGCTTTTCGCCATAGATATTACATTCTCAATAAAAAGCTCGTTCTGAGTTTGGAACTCCATTTTCCATTGCCCCATGAGCTCAACCTTATTTTCCCTTGCAATCTCTGCAGGACCTCTTAAACAATGGGTTTTGGAGCCAACATTATTGATTAAATTGGGCTGTGTGTGCTTGAAAAATATTCCGGCCTTTGAATGCTTTGCATTGTCTTTATCGGGAGTTACAGTGGCGTCAAGCAGAATAAATACGCCGCTGCACACATTTTTGTTAATAGCGTCCAAAGCTTTGGGCGCAAGATTTGACAATAGCGGTGTTAGCATCATCGGATTATCTTTAAGTTCGGAGGCGGATATGTTTTGTGATTTGCAAAATTTATCGGTATTTTCACTGATTAGCTCAGAAAAAGAAATACCCTGCAATGAAAGCTTACCAAAATCGTTTTCGATAGAACGGCTGATATGGGAGAGCTCACTTGTCAGATATCTTTTAACATCATAGTTACCGCCCACAATACCAAAGATTATTAGAAGGGCAGTAAAAAGCATTATCAGGAAAACCGCAGCCGCCGTAATAAATGCAAAAAGCCTGCGCTGAAGAGGGACACCATTTTCGTTTTTGCCACGTTTTATTAGTGTGATGGTCCGTTTTAGCACATTCAAAGTGTTTTCCTCCTTGTTACACAACAGCGGTCAGTTGATAATTTTATTTAGAGCCTGTTCTTCAGATACCGGTCTGCCGGAAAGTATATTTTCTCTTTCTTCTTTCATTACTCTTTTAAAGTTTTTTTCATATTCCTTGCTTATATCATCAAACTCTGCAAAAATCGGAGCTGTGAAAAAGCTGTAATCCTCATACATTACCATTACGGTTTTTAACATTTTTTTAATTCTTATATCAGACACCTTTTCTATATGTGCACTCATATCCGCTTCAAAGGTTTGCTTTGTTACGGGAAGGTAACCTGTTGACGAAATGAACCGCATATTCTGCGTCGGTGCGGTCAGCCATTTTAAAAACTTAGCAGCGGCATATTCTTTCCTCGTCTCGTTTTTTGCAACAATCAATCCGCCGCCTCTTTGAATGGCTGTTTTGTTCCCGTCTTCAAAGGTGGGATAAGGCAGTATGCTGTACTCAGCCTGTTCAATAATATTATTGTCATATGTAATGGTATCGCCGTAAAACAAAATTCCTGCAGAGGAGCCTGTGGAACAAACCAAGTCTCCCGTTTTTGACAAATCAGAGGAATACCCGTCGTAATTTGCAACACCGCCGCTGGTCATCGGCTTGTAAAATGTATGAAATATATGCTTGAACTCATCATTGTTCAGTGTGAGTGTGTTTTTTTCGTCAAAAATACTTTTGCCCATCTGCTCAAGACCCACCTCTGCAAGGTTAAACCATGAGTCAGCAGTGAAAAAAGCCTTGCCGTCGTTTGGAATATCGGGGGTTAGTGCATCTGTCCAAGCATAATATAAAGATGAAAGCTCGGCAATTCCCTCAAAGGTGGATAGCTTATCGGGAGATGCTCCGGTCGCCTTTGAAAAGCGGTCGAAAAGCGTTTGATTAAGAAAAAGAATTTCGGTTGATTTTGCAATTGGTAAAACATATAGCCCACCGTCACCAAATCTTCCTTCATTTAGAAACTCCGGAACAAAGGCATCAAGTTCATTTTGTTTAAAATAGTTGTCAAGGTTTGCTAACTTATTGTTTCCTAGAAATTTAACAGCGATTTTTGGATAACCCGTAAAAATATCCGGCATTTGTAATGCTCCGGGGTCATCGTTTACAATAATGTCAAGGTTATTATTGAGTTCAGTACTGGATGAAATTGCAGTAACGTTTATGACGATTCCGTCATTGGCTCCCACTGTGCTGTTAAATTCATCAATTAGCTCGTCCATTGTATGCTGCATATCTCCGCCATAATTATGCCACATATTCAAGGTGACAGGATTTTTAGGCGAGGGTTTATCAGTATTTTTGCAGCCGTTCACACAAAACATTATTATGATACATAAAGTTATCAGGACAAGTGTTTTTGTTTTCATATTATTCCTGCTTTCTATAAATATAGCTCAGTAATATTATAATTGAGAATCACCCCAAAAATCACCCCAAAAATCACACTTAGGATGATTACAAATTACATAACTCCGTATATAATGAAAATATGTTATATATTTTTTATATAAAGAATATATCATATAAGCACTGCTTAGTCAATACTTTCAAAGAATTTGAGTTTCCCCATTTTTTCAACCCCAAGCGAACCCAACATCGACAAAGAAGGATAACTGAGCTGACTTTGGATGTTTTCGCAGCATATCTGCTATGCCCTGTTTGCATTTATTTAGAATGGAAAACAAGCCATCCGCAATGGCATAAAACGTAAATTTAGGTGTATCATATATGCGTTTTGATATAGCAATAACCTCAGCTGTAATTGCTCTTTCTTCTGCTTTTTCACTCATCATTCCAATATATCCGATTGCTATTGTCAGCAACAAGTCAAGAT
>CAZUVQ010000120.1:0-3503 GCA_964623915.1 uncultured Oscillospiraceae bacterium | reverse complement strand
AAATATTGAGGAAGTGCATGCTCATATATCCTTTCCATTTTTTCAATTTCGTCTTGGCTTTGTTCTTGCTTATTAAAAATTGCTGTATTAACTTTCAAATCAATTTTTTCACGAATAGCTTTCAGAAATTTTTCTGCGTTAAAATAACTAATTCCAAATTCGCTGTCTGCATCTTTTCCAAGATACAGTACAAATTTTTTTACAATCTTTCCAAATCGCATTTCTGCAAGATTGCATTTTTCATCATCAAGCAAATTTTTAGCCTGCTCCTTAACAATGACACTGCTATGCTTAACTTCACATATAGCACAGCAATTTTCTCTTTTACTGTGTATAACCATATCAAATTCACCTCGAGCAAATTCAAGCTTGAAAACTTCATACTCTTTGCCCAATTCCTGTGTCGTTTCAAGAATAACTATATCTTCAAGTATTCTTCCTCGAACCTGTTCAAGAATTCGATCAGAAATGAATTCTTTTCTTTTAAAATCAAGCAAACTAAATGTGTCATCTTGCAAAAGAGAATGAACCAATGCTTGTGCTTGACAATACCTCATACCGGGTTGAGAAAATATGATATGTTCGGATTTTTCAATATACGCCTCTGCATATTCAACAGGACAGTTCCGGATCAAATCAAGAGCTGACAAATATTCTTTTATCTCGTGAATATGTGCAGGTGTTATTTGAACAGTTTGGTCACATTTATTTTTAATATCGAGAATATCCATAAGTCTTTGTGTGATGGATTTTTGATCGACTATATCAAGAATATTTGTACGCTTTTCCTCATCTCTTTCCTTACGAAGATTAGCATCTCCGGAAACAAAACCTTTAGTTATTACACTTCCAACAAAATGATGGTTGATATCTTCTATTATTCTGTTAATAGCATTTGTCAATTCTCCTGCATCATACAGAGATAACAAATGTCTAAAATGTCCGCCTTCTTGGTAGCATGCAAGACTGTGCTGAATATTTCTTGATATTGCAGTATCAATATACTTTCTTGTTGACTCATCATCTCTAAAAGATGCATCATCTTCATTTTGTACGGAATCAAATTCAAGTCCGCCTGCTCGTAAGGTTCCACCATAACGAATATATTCATCTATACTGTTAATATTCAGCAGTCTGCTATATTCTTTATATGGGATAAAGGTGGTATGAACCATTCTTGCTCTGTCATAAAGCTCGTCGTGTTCTGCCAGCCAAAAACCAAGGGAGTCAGTTCCGGATAATACAATTCTCATTCCCATAGGAACAAAAATATCTGAAAATAAGGCAGCGGAATCAATAAAATCATTAACAAGCGTTGCCTCGTCAATAAATATGAATTTGTAACCGCCATCCTTTAATTTATACATATCACGATTGATTTGAGCAATTGTATCTGCTCTGCGAAGCTTAACATACGCAGACCTTGATATATCGTCTGATGACATCTCGTTAAGAGCCTGAAACAACATGGTAGTTTTACCGGTTCGGCGGAGTCCATACACAACACAGACTCTGGTGTAATCCGTTCCGTAAAGATATTCTTGGATTTGCCTAAAACAGTCCCTCTTTTTGAAGATTTTTACATACTGTACCATGTCCAAAAGATTTTTTCCTGTTATGACATTGGTTTCGTAATTATTTTGATTAGGAACTTCTTTAGGCAGCATTATCTTAATTTCTTTAAGTTTTTCTTGTAGCTCACGGCGATGATTAATTTGAGCCACTAAAACTTCGAGTTCGCCCTTTTTAATATATTTACTTTTGACCTTTCCGTTTTCTGTCCACTGATGATAGTATTGAATTTTACCATTAATTGTCTTTTTGGAAATATACCCAATAGGAAGCATGGAAATCTCTTGTTCCAATTTCTTCGATAATTCCTGCATATCACTCATTACATATCAACTCCTTCAGAGTTAAATTGGTTAAACACATTATAACCTATCATAACCCAAAAGTCAATGGGTTATGCGAGTTTAATGATAAAAATGCATTCTCAGCCGGTAAAAATCTATTTGAGGGAGAATTGACGATTTTGAGAGTGAAAGAATGAAAAATGATAAAATAACTCACCCGAAATATTTATATGCCCTGTGGAGCATTTTTGAGCCGATTGTGAAACATGTTTCAATCATATCATCCTGTCAAAATTTACGATGCATTAAACAAAGAATAAGCGAAAATGGAATTGGAAAAATCCAACATCAGTTCCGCTTAAAATTCATTAGATAAAATTACATTATAGTCATACCAAAATCATTCTCATCCTGATTTTGAGATTGAATCTGTTGGTTTTCTAAAATAATATCCGATAACAAATCTATTCTTTCAGAGATGGCTGAACATAAAATGTTCCGTCTTTCCTCGCTGATATACTTAGACTCAGACAAAATTTTATTTATTTCACTTTCTATGCCTTCTAATTTCTTAAGGTCAAGCCAAGAGAAATCTTTAACTAATTTCAATTGTTCACTGTGAATTTTCTTAAATGGCTTACTTGGGAGCGAGGGTGATTTCGGTTTTATTTGAGTTTCCAAAGTGCTATGCCAAAGTGATGTGCCACAATCAAATATGGGAGCAACACCAATCCATTCAAGTGTAGATGCGTTTCTTATTAAACCGAAATTGTTGAAATGTCTATCTTCGTTTGCTATCAAGAAATCAAGAACAATCATTTTCTCTGTTTCTGTGCGAATATTTTTAATTCCAAAATCTTCTCCACATTTAATATAAAATTCATAAGTAGATAAATCATTTGGCTTTTTTGATGAGAGAAGAACATATTGTGCAGAAACCAATTCAGTATCTCTTGTTATAAAATCCTTACACACACTGTATGGCACATCTTTTTCCCAAGCCAATTTATATGGGATATGAGGTATATTTAGTTTATCTGCAATCAATGATGCAATTACTTCAGAAAGAGCCTCTTGGTAATACGGCTTGTTGGAGCATTTAATTAAAACACGCCATCCCTCAACTAACTTCCATCTTTTCTTTAACTGACCATCAGATGAATTATCGGGAGTGCTTAAATTTAGGCTATCTGATTTTTTTGCATATCCAAAAAGTAAATCCCCCAAATCTTCCGAAAATTCATTATCAAAGAAATTTACTTTAGACCAATTCAAAGGATTATCTTTAGGTGAAATCCAATATTGGTCAGAAAGACTTAAACCATAGGATTTTTCAAGAAGCTCTTGCGGTACGGTTAAATTTAACTCATCAAGAACTTCGTCAATACCTTCTCTGCTTGCCGGTATAGAACGCTTAGACCACCATTTGGCAAGAGCAGTTTTATTCGCTTCTTGTTTAATAACTGTTCCAACAGGGAAATGTTCAATGTTATATATTTCTCCAACAGATATAATATGAGCTAATGAGTCAAGCTCAATATCTGCTACTTTGATGTCTTTATGCATTAAAATATAATTCATATTTGCCCTCCCTTCTAAGCAAAACCACAATTATTTTTGTTTTTAAGTATACCATAGAAGTATAAA
>CAZUVQ010000119.1:0-3540 GCA_964623915.1 uncultured Oscillospiraceae bacterium | reverse complement strand
ATGATACCTTTACCATGTAAACCTTACAGTCAAGCCCGAAATATGAGCAAGCCATTGATAATGCAGTACCCCATTGCCCTGCTCCCGTTTCTGTTGTTACACCTAAAAGGCCTTGCTTTTTTGCATAATATGCCTGTGCTATGGCAGAATTAAGCTTATGGCTTCCACTTGTATTGTTGCCTTCAAATTTATAATAAATTTTTGCGGGTGTCTGAAGCTTTTCTTCAAGACAATATGCTCTGACAAGAGGAGAAGGACGAAACATTTTGTAAAAATTTTGTATTTCCTCCGGAATGTCAAAAAAAGCAGTTGTATCATCAAGCTCCTGCTCAACAAGGTCTTCACAAAAAACAGGGGAAAGCTCTTCTTTTGTCATTGGCTTTTTAGTGCCCGGATTTAAAAGTGGTGCTGGCTTATCTTTCATATCCGCCCTGAGATTGTACCATTGTTTTGGCATCTCCTTTTCTTCCAGATAAATTTTGTAAGGGATTTTTTGTTCTTTCATTTTAGTTTGCTCCTTTCAGAAATTTGTAGTGTCAGAGGCAAACAAAAAAACTCCTGCCTCTGCAAAAATTTGCAGGGACAAGAGTTATAACTCCTGCGGTGCCACCCAGCTTGACACAAAATATGTGCCCACTTTGTGCGTACTACCATACGCCGGCTAAAATAACGGTAAGCCACCCCGTCGCACCTACTAAAATCATAAGATTCTTTCAGATTGCCCTCACGAGCCCATTCATCCCGAACATTGATACCGCTATCACACCATCAGCGATTCTCTCTTATCTCTGTCACCGAAACTACTATTCTCGTTCAACGGTTTTTAATAGCTTAACATAAAATGTTCACTTTGTCAATGATTTTTACAAAAATTTTTAAATATTTTTTTCATCCAATTGTTTTTTTGTATGCCTCTTATGTTTTTGGTTGCAAAAAACCTGATTAATCACCCATATTGTCAAGTACAAACTGGGTAAAGATTTTAATGCCTGTTTCCATGCATGCCTCGTCTACATCAAACCTGTCCTTATGAACTGAATGAACAATTCCCTTTTCCTCATTGTGAATACCCAGGCGAAACATCATTCCCGGTTTTTTCATAGTCATGAAAGAAAAATCTTCTCCCCCCATACCCCTTTCGTGCATAAGTACTTTTTCTTTCCCCAAAACCTTTATGGCGGCTTGTCTTAATTTTTCGGTAATGTCGTGGTCGTTATATACAAATGGCAAAAACTTTTTTATTTCGACTTTTGCACTTCCACCGGATTCCTTAGCAACGGCATTTGCTATCTCGTTTATTCTTTTCATAACAAAATCACTAACATCGGTACACCATGTACGCAGTGTACCAAACATTTTACAGTAATCACATACAATATTATTTGTTTTTCCACCTTCAAACTGACCGATATTCAAAACACATGGTTCTGTTGGAATAACTTCTTTCGCAACCATAATTTCTATTGCCGTGTATGCTTTAACTGCCATGGAAATAGCATCCTTTGCCAGATATTGCCGTGCTGCATGGTCGCTTTCTCCAAAAAATTCAACCGTGTAACCTGTGCTGTTTGCATTTAAACCACCTTCTATAACCCCAATTGTTCCGACATCAAAGCGGTTATCAACATGAAGTGCAACAATGCAGTCTATATCATCCATAACACCATCTTCTGCCATAAGCTTTCCGCCTGATGCCGAATACTCCTCGGCAGCCTGAAAAATAAACTTAACACGGCAAGAAATTCGCTCACGCATTTCATTGAGCTTTTTTACTGTCCCAAGCAAAATAGCAGTATGAACGTCATGCCCGCAAGCGTGCATAATTCCTTCATTTTTAGATTTATATGAAACGTCATTTTGTTCTGTCATAGGAAGAGCGTCCATATCTGCACGAATGCCCAAAGTATAATGACTTTTATCATTGTTAATAGTTGCGACAATACTGCTTTTTCCGTATTTTTCAGTATATGAAACGCCCATTTTATCAAGCTCCGACCTTATCAGAGCAAGAGTTTTGTCAAGACAAAACCCTATTTCGGGGTACATATGCAATTGTCTTCTGATTCCTACCGCATATTCTGTCAAAATATCACCTCATATTTTTCATATTGTTTTTAATATAGCATAGCTAACAGCTTATGTCAATTATTCGGTTTCTGCTTACCTTCATAATCAATAATGAAATTATCAAGGTAAATCATATCGCCAACCCGTGAAAATGAAAAGCCCTTATTTTTTATTTCAGACAGAATATAAGGCAGAGCATCAGCAGTATTTTCTGTTCCCGTGTGAAAAAGCAAAATGTCGCCACTTTTTAGTTTGGAAAAAATCCTTTGTCCCATTTTTTCTTGAGATAAACCCTCATAGTCAAGGCTGTCCTTTGACCATTGGATTATATACCTGTCAGTATTTTTACAAAGCGTTACCAACGTTTTGTTATATTCACCGTAAGGGGCACGAAACAAAACTCTTTCTTGTCCTGTTATTTTTTTTATGGCTTCCTCGCCCCCTCTTATGCTTTCCTCCATCAGCTCCGGTGTAAGATTATTAAAATGTTCGTGCTTGTATGAGTGATTTGCAATCTCATGCCCCGCCTTATGCAGCTTTTTTATATCCTCGGGAAACTTTTTGACCCATTCCCCTGTTACAAAAAAGGTTGCCTTGCAGTCATATTGTTCAAGTTTTTTAATAATCTCATCAATATCTTCGTTTCCCCATGCCGTATCAAAGGTTAACGCAACATGGTTTTTGTCATTTTCCACGCAGTAAATAGGGAAATTCTCACCCATTGAATTGTAAACAGCAAGTGTTTCCCCAAAACCGAAAAATAGAGTAATCATTACCGCAATAATTAAAAAAATAGCGGCAACTGTGTATTTACAGACAATAATGATTTTCATAAACTCACCTCTGTAAATACATATTTACCGACATATTGAATTATGTTAAATAATGTCTTCGGCAAATTTAACAGATCATATAATGTCTATATAGTTTTTAGAGGTTTTTTCCCTGTAATTTTTAGGTGATGTACCTGTTTCTTTTTTAAAAACGTAATTAAAGTATGATTGTGATGAAAAACCACTATTGTAAGCGATGTCAGAAATAGAGTCCAATGAAATGAACAATTGTTTTTTTGCTTCGGAAATACGTTGCTGTTTAACATATTCATGAGGTGACATTCCCGTTGCTTCAATAAATTGTTTTCTAAAGTATATTTTACTCATATGAACATAGTCCGCTATTCTTTCTAAACTAACATTTTCTCTAAAATGCTCATTAATATAATTGATTGCATTTTTAATTATTTTATTATATATCAGCACGTTACCTGCAGATATTCGGAATGAATCATGATACATTTTGTATATCAGTTCTAAAAATTTACTTTGAATAAAAATTTCGGAATGCATTTTAGGTGATGTATATGCTTCTATCATTTCTTCAAATAGATTTTTATATACTTCCCTGTCGGAAATTAAAAATGTATTTTACAATATAAAAATGTAGCAAAAACGAATATAAAAGTGTAGCACCCTA
>CAZUVQ010000118.1:0-3940 GCA_964623915.1 uncultured Oscillospiraceae bacterium | reverse complement strand
AGCTGAAAGATAAGAAAATAGAGATTTTAGCCGTTACGCACACACAAGACCCGGACGGTTATTCGATTGAAACATTAACCCCCATATCCCCGCCCATGTGGGCGTACTTCCGGCAGCTTTCCGGGAAAGAGGTTTACGCCGCTATGTCCGTACAGGCGACCGAGGAAGTCCAATTTGTGATTAACTGGCGGGACGACATAACCACGCGGCACATTGTGCGCTACAAGGGCGTTGCTTATGATATTACCCGCGTTGATACGTTCGAGGGGTATAAAAGTGACTTGACACTTTATGCGAAGAAAAGGAGGTAAATAGTGCTTACACTCTCTATTTGGGTGTTACTTGCCAAGTTACAGGGTCGAAGTTGAAATCTGTAAATAATTCGTTTTGATTAATGATTTTAACTTTGCCGTGTCTTGTTTCTCTATTAAAGTCATATACCCGATAAATATACGCATTGTTGGCGTATTCCTCAAAAAAGTGCTTTTCATTTTTACTCATATAAAACGGAGTATTAAAACCGCCGCTTGTTGTCTTAACTTCAATTAACCGTGTAGAACCGTCTTCATTTATTGACGAAATATCATAACCCAACCCATCTCCCTGTAATCGACTTAAATGTTGGACATATTGCGTTGCGTCCATTGACAATAATTCCGTCAAACGGTCTATTTCGTATTCCATTACAAATTCTTCCCCTTGGTCGCCTATTTCGTTATTCCGGTCTCTTGCCTTTTCCCAGTCAATTTTTCTTGCGGTAAATTGTTTGGTTTTCCTCTTTATTTCTTTAATTTCAGGCTCTTGTAGTGCTTTGTTAGAAATAGGATTAAGCAATGTAAACCGTGCGGGGCGGAAACTTTTATCGAGAACGAATCCCTCTTGATAGACTTTAACTATATCCGTTTGGTGTGCAACTATATTACCTATCCTTTGAATGATGAGTATTTCGTTTCTTGTGGTTGACGGGATTTTGTCCTCATCATCAAAGGCCAAAACGGTGCTAAGCAAACTTTTAATTTCCGAAGTGTTTAATTCGCCGTATACCGTCAACAACGGCTTTATTGCTCTTCTAATCTGTGCTTCTGTATGTGCCATTAATACACCACCTTATAGTTAGTAATCATTAAATGGTTTGCATTCCTGTCGTTTCTGTTCATAAAGCTAACTGAGTAGTTTTTATCAAATTCTTGATAGAAAAGGCTTCTATCTTCTTGTGGGTACAAACTTCTTATAAAATCTGTATCTTTAATAACGAGTAGCCATTTAGCTTTTGTCGTCCTTAAAAAACTTGCAAGTCTTGTTTGGTCTTTTCTGTCAAAGGCGTTTTCGTCATAAGTGGAAAATTCCGTATCGTACGGTGGGTCTACAAAAATGAAGTCATCATTATTAAACTTGAATATATCAACGAAATTTTGAAAATCAACATCGTATATATCCGTATTATTGAGGTGAGAACGCAATTCAACAGAACGCAAGTATTTCAGTTTTTCGTCAAAGTTTTTGGTGTTGTAACTCATTCCGCCATACGGTACATTAAAATCCCCATTTTGAGAAAATCGAAACATAGACGAGTAACAAAACTCTCTCACAAAGAAGTAAAACGCCGTGTTTTCTTGTGTCTTGTTGTCTTTTCTGTTTTGGTTATATATTTTTCTAATAGTGGCATAGTAACTTGATTTAAGAACTGTTTCAAATATTGAACGCTTATTATCTACTGATATAACATTCCCTTTGGACTTTTGTTTAAGTACATATGATTGTTTTCGCCTTATCATTTTTACAAGATATTCGGCAAAAAAACTTTCAAGGTTAAACGACTTAACGAGAGTAAGCGTTGGTACAAAGGTAAAGTCTTCAATATCTAAATCAAAAGAAATGTGTTCAAGCGTAGATATGAGTTTCCAATCTTCATTTATCAGGCTCAATGTATTCAAAAAATCGAAATCTTGCAACTGTACTGCCCTATAAGTAGCAATCAATTCTTTTGAAATATCGTTTATATAATATCGCTTTATATTGCCCATTGAAAAGTATGTCGCGCCACCGCCGACAAAAGGTTCAAAAAACCTATCTACTGTACGGGGAACAGCAGGGAGAATATGCTTTAACTCACGCACTTTTCCACCGGGGTATTTTAGTATAGGTTTTAATTCAGTCCTTGTTTGTGGCGGTGCGTTTCTATTGAGTTGAGCCGCTGATTGTGTATTCATTCAACATAGCCCCCCCTTTCTTTACACATAAACTTGCATTTGATATTGTATCACAAACTCAAGCAAAACGCAATCCATCTGATATATTTATTTTGCGTTTCAATGAGTATCTGTTACTGTTCACTCCAAAATATTTGATAGGAATTGTCTGGACAAGGATTCCCAGAGAGGAGTATTTGCATTCGTCGGTACTTAGGCTCTGTACTATAGAGCTTTATGTAGCACTACGTAATGCAACTAAGCGAAAGCGTCTCCGAACGGGAACCTTGTCCAGACAATTCTTCACTAAGTTAATCTGGGGAGTGAACAATAACTATATGAACTATTAAATTCTACAAAAAGTAACATAAGAGTATTGAAATTATTAGTTTTAATGTTATACTAGGTATATTAAATAGAAAAGCAGAGTAGAATCATGTGCGTTAAGTGTCAGCTGAACAGGGAGTTGTCAGTTGGACGAAAAGGAAACTTGCGGTACCTGGTTCGCATCCCGCTGCTACAGTTGGATAATGATAACACCTTAATTATCTTTTATTGTAGTATATGGACTGCAAAGGAGGTAATTTTTTTATGAAACACTTTATTACTTTATTTACAGCTTCATCGAAGGAGCTGAGAAAAATAAGATCTATTACATTGGTATCCATGCTTGGAGCTTTATCTATCATCTTAGGAAGCTTAACAATTATGATAGGAGATTTCTTAAAGATCAACTTTAACTTTCTACCAAACAACTTAGTATTTTATCTGTTTGGTCCGGTAGTAGGTGCTGTATATGGAGCAACTATGGATATTTTGACCTTTATAGTAAGACCAACTGGAACATTTTTCTTTGGATTTACCTTAAGCGCAATTCTTACAGGAATAATATATGGAATAGTTCTCTATAACAAACCTGTCTCCTTACGAAGAATTTTCTTCGCCAACTTAATTCATATGGTATTGATTAGTATTCTTTTGAATACTTATTGGTTGACATTATTAATTGGAGAAGGATTCCTTATCCTGCTTCCTATAAGAATTTTGAAAGCGATAATTATGCTACCTATAGAAACACTTCTTTTGTATACAGTAATTAATAGATTGGAAGCCAATGGCATATTAAACCACCTTCTAAGAAAAAAATCTCATTAATGTATAATCTAAAAAGTTATTTGGTAAATATATAAAGTTGCATGTTGAAGGTTACTGTTCACTCCCATATTTAAACCATTGTGAAAAGTGCTGAAATTAATTTTTTTATTTTGTGGAAAACTTGCCTTGAGCAAGATAATCATGTTAATGGTTAACTTGCTCAAGGTTTTTTCATTGGTTTATCCACATATTTAAGCTTTTTTATCAGTTTATGATGATTGAATTAAGTTTTTTTCTTATTACAGTTATTTGTTTTTTGTGTTTATCCACAGTCAAATTGCCAGTAATCAAAAACTTGTAAAGTAGCATTTTCCTTGGCTTTCTGATATACTTTTCTTAAAAAGTGAGGACGAGATATGACTCCTAAAATTGATAACAGATTCGATATTAGGGATAAGCTTATTGCTGGTCTGGAAAAAGAAAATATACTCCAGCAACAAATTATCAAAGAACAAAAAACCATGATATCGATCCTAGAAGAACAGGTTTCAGAATTAACCAAACTGTTGAAGAAGATTTTAAAATCATAGAAGAGAGGCTAATGTCATGCATCAATCCTTTGAATACATCACAACACTTGAATATCGCTTAAAAGC
>CAZUVQ010000117.1:0-4056 GCA_964623915.1 uncultured Oscillospiraceae bacterium | reverse complement strand
CATGGATATGCTGTGCAATAAGTTCTTCATTAAGCTCATCAATACCAAGTCCGGGCTTATTTGGCACATTTGCAAATCCGTCAACAATCAAAGGATTATCAATCCCTATTGCCAAATCGTTCCACCATGGTATGTCACTTGAATGATATTCAACCGCCAAAACATTTTGAACAGCCGCCGCACAGTGAATTGCTGCCATGCACGCAATCGGACTTTCCGCCATATGTATCGCCATTGCAACTCCGTATTTGTCGCACATATCTCCAAGCTTTTTCATCTCCAACGCTCCGCCAACTGTTAGAACATCCGGATGAATTACAGATACACCACCCCGGGACATCAGCGGCTCAAAGTTATGATGTAGGTATATATCCTCACCTGTACAAATCGGAACATTACAGCTATTTGCAATTTTAACATAATGGCTTGTATAATGCCAAGGAGCAATATCCTCAATCCATGCAATATTATATTTTTCAAGTCTTTTCGCAAACATAATACAATCATCGATACAAATATGTCCAAAGTGGTCAATAGCAAGCGGTACTTCATAACCGATTACATCACGAACCTCTTTAACATAGTTTTCAAGATAATCCATGCCTTTTTGAGTTAAATGAATACCTGTCGCATGATGCGGGATTGTGAACGTTTCGTAATTTTTCCCAAGCATCATGTCCATATCTATTGAACCCTTTTGATGATTTATCGCCTTCATGGAATACTTTTTAATATCATCTAAAAATCCTAACGGAGCATTTAAACAACCCGGTTCCTCAAGCATTAACTCAATACCTAAATCCATTTTAACAAATGTAAAGCCTTTGTCAATACGTTTTTGCAAAGCATTCCCCATATCAGCTCCGGTGTGCTTGCCGTCAACGTCAGTATCGCAATACATTCTCACCTTGTCACGAAATTTTCCTCCGAGCATTTGATAAAGCGGAACCCCCCATGCTTTGCCGGCTAAGTCCCACAAAGCGATTTCAATACCGGATACACCGCCGCCTTGCCTGCTGTGACCACCGAACTGTTTTATTCTTCGAAACAGCTTGTCTACGTTGCAAGGATTTTCACCTACTATCCTTGACTTAAGCATAAGAGCATAGGTTGCGCTTGAAGCGTCACGAACCTCTCCGTAGCCTACTATGCCTTGGTTGGTGTAAATCTTAATAAGTGGACAATGCTTCGGTGCACCGTTCAAATTCGCTACACGAATATCCGTAATCTTAAGCTCGGATGGATTAGAATATGTGTTTATGTTTTCTGAAACACCATCAAAAATATTTTTGTTGCTCATTTGCTTCCTCCCATTGACTTTTTCAATTTATATATTGATTATATAGTAAATTAAAAAGAGTTTCATCAAATATATTACAAACTTTGCAAAATATATTTCGATTCTGGAGTTATTTTACGATATTCAATGAAGCAATGAGTAGCATTGTATCTTGCTCCCTTTCGTTCCCTTCAATAATAATTTTTATAAAGCCGGTATTTTTTTAGACAAACAACCCGGCAACCATTCATCCTTTGAAAAAGCACGAAAACGCACCGTGAAGCTTGTTTGTTCGGGCTTTACTCTATACTGCTCCAAAGTTTGAGGACCACAGCTTCCACTACCCACGCCCGAAACCAAATGGTCAATATTAAGAACTATTTCATCAATTCGTTTTAGTTCATTTGTATGTGTTGCAACGGTTAAATTTTCGTCTGTATAATGCCTTGCACTTGTATTAATCACATCTTCTCCGTCAACTAACAAGCCTGTCCCCCTAATATTAGTCAATGCAACCCATCGTACATCTGTTTTATTGCCGTTTTCCTGGGGTCTTATATGATTTTCAAACTGCTCGTCTACCTTTCCGCTATAAAGCCCAACAAATGCACTATCTTTGCGGTCACTGTAGCTTTCGTGCGGTCCTCTTCCGTACCATTGCATATTATCAAAATCTTTGTTTAGCATTAATTGCAGTCCTATTTTCGGAAGTGAAGGCAGCTGCAAATCATGTTTGATATTATTCGGTGTAACATCCGTCTTTAGCACTATATCACCACTGCCAAAAACGGTATAGGAATATTTAATACTGAAAGCAGGAAGAAATGAAGGGGTTGCCAAGCTTGCATTTATTTCAATAATACAATGCTTTTCACAGATTTCTTTGAGCTCAACACCCACTACATAGTGCTTTAAATGGTTAAGACCTGCATCTATCCTACCTTTTTCAAAGCCATTGCCAACAAAACAGCCTTGGAAAACTCATTGGATAACATTCAACGGAAATGGCATTCAAAAGGTTTTAAATATGCGCTCTTGCATATTTGAAATAACAAATATACAGCTTTTAGACAATTTATTTTTTGAAATAATAAATCTGCCCAGAGATAATTTCTGGGCAGAAGAAAGCACTGTTATGCTATATTCACTGTTAATAAAATTCAAAAAAATCATTTCAATTGATAATTCACTCTCGATACACGAACAACAGAAAAGGCTTATTCCTATTATAGACTACATAAATGAAAATTACAGTAATTCTATTGAACTTGAAAACCTATCGGCTTTGCTCAATGTTACTCCCGCTCACTTATGCAGGCTTTTTAAAGCTTCTTATAACATTCGTATTTTTGATTATATAACTCAGCTTCGCCTTCAAAAATCAAAGGAACTATTATTGTTAAAAAGCAAAAAAAGTATTACAGAAATAAGCAAATCGGTAGGTTATAACAGCCCCAGTTATTTTTGTTCATTATTTAAAAAATATGAAAATACAACGCCCGAATTATTTAAAAAAATGTATGTGCAAAAGTAAAATATTAATATTTATAGAAACATTCCAACGCTTTTCATGTTTTCAAAACTTACTTTTAAGCTCTCAAATGGATCGCCGTCGCAGTTATCCTGTTCAATTGCAACCCATTCAACTCCATTTTTTTGGCATTCTTCATAAATTGCCTTGTAATCCATATTCCCTTCAAAAATTTCAGCAGTTCTTGGTGATAAATTTCTGATTTGCATATCTTTAAAATGAACAACATTAAGCCTTGAAGCGTATCTTTGAATAAAATCTATTGGGGATGCGCCGCCGGCTTGAATCCAGAAAAAATCAGCTAAAAAGCCGAATTTTTTCGGGTCTGTTTTTTTTGCAAGATACTCTATACCCGTCAACCTTGCGTCGATTTTTTCAAATTCAAAGTTATGATTGTGATAAACAAACTTCAAACCTTCATCATAAATTTTTTCAATTGCGGGCGAAAGCTCATTTAAAAGCCTATCGTAGCCTTCTTTGTTGGCTCTGTATTCTGAACCCATAGCACCTAAACCAACATATCTGCAATCCCAAAGTTTATGCTCTTTTATGACATTTTCAGTATCGTTAATTATTCTGTCAAAAGGCGTATGAGTTGCACAAATCTTTAAATCAAATTGTTCGGCATATTCCTTTAAAAGGGTTGGTTCAATAGGACCAAAAGCAGAAACCTGAACTGCATTATAACCGATATTTTTTATTTTTTCAATGGTTTTTTTAACATCTTCGGGGGTTTTTGTAAACTCTCTTACAGTATATAGCTGTGCCGCTAATTTCATCAGTGTGTTCCTCCTACTTCAAGTGTTTTATCACTTGAAACCTTCTTTTTAAATTTTGAATTTAAAATCTTATCTTGAAGCATATTATAAAATAAATCCTCGTCTATTTTTTCAGGCTCAACCCAATCCTCAGTCCATGCCGATAGGTGAATTGCATTTGAAATTGAAAGACCTTTTATGCCTTCCTCACCCGTTGCCAACGGCTCTGCACCTTTTTCCAATACATCTACGATATTTTTAAAAATTCCGATATGCTGTTCATTTTTGCCATCTGTCGGCACTTCGCATTTCCAAACCTCTGGATTACCGAAACCGCCTTTCCAATGAGCATTGAATTTGCGTTCATCTTCCCTGTTACGGTAAAAGGTTAATATATCTCCTTCAACAACAACCTTGCCCATCGTGCCTGAAATCTCAAGTCTGTTAGTTCCGGGGGTTTCACCTGTTGAAGTTATAAATGTCGCCGT
>CAZUVQ010000116.1:0-4065 GCA_964623915.1 uncultured Oscillospiraceae bacterium | reverse complement strand
TATTAATAAATCAAAATTAGTAAATCATAATAATACTATTTTTAGTTAAGGGGTCTTTATTTCTAAAAACTTACTCATTAATAATCCTGATTTAATTTCTTGTTAGTGTTATAAACACAATGTCGTTTGAAGAAAACTCCAATGCTGAGTTATTTCCTTCAAGTTTTAAAATGAAATTTTTTGTTTTATCGTCTCGTTCCAAACGAAGCTCATCACCTTCTATTTTGTATGTGAGAGGTTCCTCGTTATAAATTGCCGTATTATCATCCTTAAATTCGATTGTCGTGCCTTCTTCAAAATATTCTGTCAACAAACCCGAAATTGCTTTTTTCAAATCATCTTCTGTTCTTTTTGTGTCAATATTCGCGACTGTCCATTCACCAATAATTGAAAAATTGTTTTGTTCTGCTATGGGAACTTCATTATTTATTAGGCTATTTTTTCTATTACATGCTGATATTGTCACCACGAGTATTATAATTAAAATAACAGAAATTACCTTTTTCAATCCATACATCTCCTTTTTGGTTTAGCATATTATTTTTCCGAAGTAACTACTTCTTTTCCACCCATATATGGTTTTAATGCATCAGGAACAATAATACTTCCATCCTTCTGCTGATAATTTTCTATGATAGCGGCAATCGTTCTGCCAACAGCTACTCCTGAACCGTTTAAGGTATGAACAAATTGAGCTTTACCCTTTACGTCATCTTTGAATTTGATTCCTGCACGCCTTGCCTGGAAATCTTCAAAGTTACTGCATGATGAAATTTCAACATACCTTCCGTAACTGGGCATCCAGACCTCAATATCATACTTCATAGCGGGTGTGAAACCTAAATCGCCTATACAAATTTTAACAACCCTGTATGGCAAGCCAAGCCCATTTAGCACTGATTCCGCATCACGCGTGAGTTTTTCAAGCTCCTCATAAGATTGCTCGGGCTTTGTAAACTTAACAAGCTCTACCTTATTGAACTGGTGTTGCCTTATAAGTCCCCTTGTGTCACGGCCCGCCGAACCCGCTTCTGCACGGAAACAGGCTGAGTATGCACAATGACAGATAGGTAGTTTTTTGCCGTCTAAAATACTGTCTCGATAAAGATTAGTAACAGGAACTTCAGCAGTAGGTATAAGGAAATAATCGGTGTTTGCCACTTTAAATGCATCTTCTTCAAATTTTGGAAGCTGCCCGGTGCCTACCATGCTGTTTCTGTGTACCATATAAGGTGGCAATATTTCTGTATATCCATTTTTTTCTGTATGTGTATCCAGAAAATAACTGATTACCGCACGCTCCATCCTTGCCCCCATGCCCCTATACACAGTAAAACGGGCACCTGTAATTTTAGCGGCTGAAGCAAAATCAAGTATCCCTAAATTTTCGCCTAAATCCCAGTGAGCCAAGGGCTTAAAATCAAATTCTGACGGTTCGCCGTGCCTTCTTATTTCTACATTGTCATCGTCAGTTTTACCGTCAGGAACTGTTTCATTTGGTATATTGGGAATTGTGAGCATTATTTTATAAAGCTCCTCTTCCGTTTCACGTACTTTTGTATCAAGTTCTTTTATTTTATCAGAAAGTGTTTTCATTTCTGCAAACACAGCTGCCGTGTCCTTGCCCTCTTTTTTAAGAACAGGTATCTGCTTGGTTACTTCATTTTGCTTAGCCTTCATTTGCTCAACTTCATATAAAAGCTCACGCCTTTTTTCATCTACTTGTATAACTTCTTCAATATCGACGTTTTCTTTTCTTCTTGCAAGTGCCGCCTTAACTCTTTCTGTTTCCTCTCTGATTACCTTAATGTCTAACATAATTTATCCTTCCTAACCGTTAAAATAGTTTTGCTTTCAGTTCTTCATAAAGCGTTTGTGCTTCATCCGACAAAAGCGATGTATCTATAGCTTCAAATATCGTTTTAGCTTCTGAAGCTTTTTTATTATTCATTAAATTCTGAATTTTTACAAGAGCTTCAAATAAATCTGCCTTTTGTGCCGTTTCCTTTAACTCTGCAGCTTCATTTTTAAGTTCAGCGACTTGTAATTTTAGCTGCTTGTTTTCTTGTTCCAACTGTTCTAACCTCTCCTGAAGCCCAAGAACAGATGCCTGTGCGCCTTGATATAGTTCCCTTGCTTCCGTCCGCTTTTCCTGATACCTGACTCCGGTAAATGCCGAAAAACCAATCAGAATAAAAGCAATTGAAAACAGCGCAATACTGTAAATCCAAAAAAATTTTGTCCTGCTTTTCATATCTTCCTCCCAAAGCCTTAAAATTGCGTTTTGCCGGTTTTTTCTTCAAATGCAACTAATTGCATTAGCTTGTTTTGTAAAATTCACTACGGGCAATTTTAAAGCGTCATTTTTTGCCCTATCTTTTCTAAAATTCTGTACAAATCTTCATTTCCGTAATATTCTATCTCAATTTTACCTTTTTTTTCACCGTTAATTATTTTAACTCTTGTTTCAAGATTTGATGAGATTACTTTTTCAATTTCGATAATTTCCGGCAATTTCTGTACACTTATATTTTTCTTGATTTTCTTTTTCTTTTCGCTGACAACTTTTTCAACTTCACGAACTGATATTCTTTCGTTTATTATTTTTTCTGCAAGCTCCTGCTGTTCCTTTTCTGTTTCAAGTGACAATAGTGCTCTTGCATGCCCTCCTGAAATCAACCCCTCCCTAATCATTGAGAGAATATTCTTTGGCAATGATAAAAGCCTTACTGAGTTAGCTATTGCAGATCTGCTTTTTCCAAGCCTTTCACCCACTTGTTCCTGTGTCATGTCAAAATTTTCTATTAAGTACAGATAACCCTCTGCTTCTTCACAGGGATTTAAATTTTCTCTCTGCAGATTTTCAACCATAGCAATTTCAGCCGCTTGCTTCTCCTCGTAATTTTTAACAATAGAGGGAATCATTTTAAGCCCGGCAAGCTTCGCCGCACGCCATCTGCGTTCTCCTGCAATTATTTTATAAAAGCCTCCTCCTGAAGGTGTTACAATAATTGGTTGTATTATGCCATGTACTTTTATGGAATCACTTAATACCTGTAGCTGTTCTTCATCAAAATCCTTTCTTGGTTGTTCCCTGTTTGGCTCAATAAGGCTGATTTTGAGTTCAGTGAGATCCCTTTTTTCTTCTTCATTTGTACCGTTTGTTTCAAAAAGAGCGTCAAGGCCTTTACCAAGTCCTCTCTTAACTGTCACTTGCACCACTCCTTTCTATTATTTCTTCTGCTAAATCTATGTAACTTTCTGCTCCTTTGGATGCCGGGTCATATGTAATTACGGGCTGTCCGAACCCAGGTGCTTCGGACAAACGCACATTTCTCGGAATAATTGTTTTATATACTTTCTCCGGGAAAAACTTTTTAACTTCATCAACAACCTGAATAGCAAGATTTGTTCTGGAATCAAACATAGTAAGAAGAACACCTTCAATTTCAATGTCCTTATTTAACACCTTTTTTACTCTCTTTATTGTCCCTGTAAGATTTGACAAGCCTTCAAGAGCATAGTATTCGCATTGTATTGGAACAAGCACCGAATCACATGCTGTAAATGCATTAAGTGTTACCATGCCCAACGACGGCGGACAATCCATAAAAATAAAATCGTAATCTTCCCTAATGTCCATTAATGCTGATTTCATTTGGTATTCTCTTCCCATTACATTTACAAGCTCAACCTCTGCGCCTGACAGTTCAGCACTCGAGGGGCATATATATAGGTTCTTATAGTCTGTTTTACGAACTATTTCCTCAATGGGCGTTGAATTTATCAATACATCATAAACTGTCAACTTAAGTTCTTTTGTATCTACACCCAGTCCGCTTGTTGCATTACCTTGAGGATCTATATCTATAAGTAAAACCTTTTTACCCATCTTTGCAAGGCATGCAGCAAGGTTCACAGCTGTTGTTGTTTTGCCTACCCCGCCCTTTTGGTTGGCTATAGCAATTACTTTTGACATCCCTTTGCCTCCTTTTTCCATAGTACTTCCCTATTATAACATAAAAATGTTTCACGTGAAACACTTTTTTAAAAAAACTTAAAAAA
>CAZUVQ010000115.1:0-4314 GCA_964623915.1 uncultured Oscillospiraceae bacterium | reverse complement strand
CGAATTTTTGCTCAATGTCAAAATCGTTTAAGTGCTGATACGCTTTGATGAAAGCATCTTGCAGAATGTCCTCGGCATCTTCAATTGAGGCGCGGGAGATTGATCGGACGTATCGCGAAAGAGGGGCCTCGTACCGCTGGATGAGAACGGCGAAAACATCCTGGTGCTCAAGCGTCAGGCTGGCGAGCTCTTCGTCACTTCTCTTGTGCCAGTCCGGCGCAATATTCATAGCCGGTATAAGATGATACGCAAAAAACCGAATATTCTTTCACAGCGGTCTTTTTGGGAATGAAAAAGCCTCCATTCAGCGCTTCTCCAAAAAAGACGCAGATGTGGAAGCTCTTCATTGCATCCTCCAGTAGGCATATCTTAGCATGACGCGGGGATGGGTGCTAGAGGGTGAGAAGTGCAGGGCCGGTGGCAGGAGCTGTCCGCTTTTTATATTCGCTCGGGCGTGGCGGAATTCACCCCAACCCCCTTCCTTTTTGCCCGCTGATCGCCTGTCCGCCTTTGGCGGAGGCTTCGCCCCCAAAACTTTTCGGCGGGACTAATTTTCAATTTTTACAAAACAAGTCTTGTGCAAATTATCCATTGTTTCAATAACAGAGATTGCATTTTGAGATAATGTTTTGAGATCAGCTTCAGAAATATAAAAATTCTCTTGCGTATGATGAGCGTTTCCGTGAGAGTGTGCGTCCGCAATTCTGTTTATTTCTGCTATTTTATCTTTCAATGCTTTCTTTATTTCATCTTCCATATCGGTATTATCAATATTTTCATCAAATTCATTCAGTCCAGGGCTTCTATGTCCACCAGCTTTGTTGACTGTTCTTGAAAACTTGAATGACAGAAATGTTTCCAAAACTCGTCTAATAAAGTTCGGCAAGTATCGTTTTGCTTCGTTATAATTTACATTTTGGTTATTCTGATCCAAAAAATCGATGATTGTCTTAAGCATATAAAAATAAGGCGTCTCAAAGTTTTTCAATTCATCTGGTAAATCGGTAATTTTTTCACCGTCTAAGAATAAACAATTTGCTTTTCCACAATAAAAAGAATTGAAAAACTTCAAGAAAAGGAAATTATGACTCAATACTATGAGTTGCCTCACTTCCTCAAAGTTGCGCCAAATTAAATGGGCTGTGCTGTAAAGCCTATTGTCATCCAAACTGGAAATCGGATCATCTATAACCACAACAGAATCTTTCACTTTTTCTGGTGTATTTATTTCGTTTTCAAATTTACTCAAGAAATAGGCAAAAGCGAGAGCCGTTTTTTCTCCGTCGCTCAGACAATTTTTTAGCCTATTTTTATCATTTGTTGAGTTTTTATATTTGATGACGATATTTTCATCTTCCTCGTTTTCATTTATATCAATATCAAAATGATCTATTCCCATCTTGACAAGATAAATCAATATACTCTTTGATTCAGCTTTAAGTTTTTTCAGTTCTTCTCGCAATTTATCTTTTAGAAATGGCAAACCTTCATTTTTACTTTCTTCAATAACTGAAATTCGTTTTTTGTTATTTCTATATTTTTCAAGTGCCCCTGTATTATCAAGATTATTGAATTCCAATACAATAATTTCATTGTAGGTTTGCCTTATATTCCCCTCTATTGTGTGGGTATTGAGTTTTTTTGATTCCAAGACTCTCAAAATACCTGTTTTTAGGTTTTGTAATTTGGTTAGTGCGTTATTTAGCTTTGTAAGGTTGTCGCTAACATCTGTGGGTTTGCTCAAAACACTTTGGATATTGTCATTTTTTGCTTTCAGAGCTTTTTCTAATGCCGTGAGGTCATTCTTAACAATTGAAAAATCAAATGTTTCAAACACAAGCTGGCTCAGTAGCTTTTCATATTTTGTAAACAATTTATCCAATTTTTCTGCGTTTTTTTCATACTGATCTAATAAACTAATAGCTGAGGCAACTTCGTCCGTTTTTGTCTTTAGCTCTGAAATAAACTTTTCATAACTCTCGTCAAAATAGCCTTGATAATCTTGTAATAATAAATCTAATCTACTGGAAATATCCGTGTCGCAAATCGGACAATTTTTTCCTTCATGTTCGGATACTTTTTCTAAAACATCTTTACCATACTTAAACCAACGCTCGACACTTTGCTGGTGTTGTTCGTCGGAAAAAAGTTTTTGTATTTCCGTTATCTTTTTTTCAAGTACATCTTTGGAAAGTTGCTGAATATTTTTTGACAAAATATTCTCATCAACATTTTCAATATCTAAAGAAAAAGTACCAAAAATAAGTTGTCGCAATTCTTCTAAATCAGTATTTAGATCATCCTGCTTCTTGCTTAATTCATATTCAGCAGAAAGCGAAGAAAGTTTCGCTTCTAATTCTTCAATTGTGCTATTTGACAACTGAACATTAGACAAATCTTGAGCTTGAAGCCTCTTATTTTTATCAGTCAAGGTCTTTCCAAAACCCTTGCTTTTTTCTTTGGTTATTTCTTCGTGCTTTTCATCAAATTTTTTATTTTCCAACTCTAGTTTTTTCTTTTCTTCTTCTATGGTTTCAATCTGTTGATTGATAGTATCAATTTCCTTGTTTTTTATTTCACCACCAATATTTGAAAATTTTTTTAATCTCCCTTTTATCCCGTTGAAAACATGGGTTGCAACAAAGTTAGAATTGAAAATATAAAAATTTTTACTGTGAACGCTACTTGCAGGATATTTTATATTTGAATTACCTTGTAAAGATAGCTCGACAACAGAATTATCTTCATTTTTAATATCGTCAAAAATTTCTTTCTTTTCTTCTTCACTTATAAATGAATTATCGGCGAAAAATGAAATTGCGTTTGATAGAGTAGTTTTCCCTGATCCGTTAAATCCAAAAATGATGTTGCAGTTTTGACCTTTCCCGCCACACTTAAAATCTCTTTCCTGCGTGATAGAGGAAAATTTTCCTATTTTGTCGATTTTTGAGATTTTACTGATCATAATTTAGTACTGCCAAAGGCCACCAATAGTGGATTCAATATCTTGCCTTAATTCTTCAATTTTATTTGCGTGGTCTGAAATCTCGCCTTTTTTATTTTTGATTTCTTTTACAATTTCTTTTTGTCTTTCAAAAGGAGGCAGTGGAATTTTTTGATCTAGGAAAATATTTTCATCTAAATATCGCCGATTTGTTACGCCTGCACTTGAAAGATTGCATATTTTTTTGAACTCGTCAGAAAAAAGCAGATAATTGAGGTAATTTTCGTCAATGCTTTTATCGTTCTTAATATCGTATGCCCAAAAGTTGCCAGTAATAATTGCCCCGTCTAATTCTTCTGGTACTATCCCGAACGCGCCATTTCGGGCATCTATTTTTGAAAGAAGCAGTTGTCCTTTTTGGATTGTAAATTGCTTTTTCGTTCCAATTTTTGAGCCACTTATCTCATCTCTAAGACAAATACCTTTGCCGTGCATTTTTATAGTAACTCTTTTGTATTTCTTGTTATCATCAATTTCAATTTGCGTTTTGTTTCTTTGCAAAATATCCCTTAAAGAAATGCTATTTTGATGATTCCGTCCATTTTGTGAACTAGCATATCTGCCAAAGAAAAAATCATAGTTAGTGTTATCTGAAATATCTTTCTTTTTTATCAATTTAATTCTTGGGTGATCAATATTTTTCTCAGCAATCCTATTTTTTAAGATTTTTTCAAATTCTGGAAAATCATTTTTTGAAATTGCCTTTCTTTGTAATCCAAGGTCAAAGCCGTCAAATAATACTTCCCCAAAGAGAATATCGTCATGCTTTTTTGAAATTTGTTTGTCTATAAAAAGAATATTCGTCTTTGCGTCTGTATATGGATTGAAAACTCCTTGAGGTAATGACAAAACTGCCCATAGGCAATCATTGTCTATCAGCTTTTTTCTGAGAGATTTTGCTTTTGTGTCAAAAATAATCCCTTCGGGCACAATAACCCCAGCTCGACCTTTAATATTCAAGTGATCAACAATATAATCAACAAAAAGTATTTCGGCTTTACTTGATTGAATACTGAACCTTTGGTGTGGATTTATCCCGCCCTTTGGTGTCATAAATGGCGGATTGGCGAGAATCACATCAAAAGTTTCGTCCCAACGCTTTTCGCTTGTCAGCGAATCATACTCGTGAATTTTTGGCTCTGGGAATCCGTGTAGATACATATTCACAAGCGCCAATTTCACCATATCGGGCGAAATATCATAACCTGCAAGGTTATTCATCAATTTTAATTTTTCGTCTGGCGTGAGCGGTTTTTCTTTGTTAGTTTTCAAAATATGCTTGTAGGCGGAAATCAAAAATCCAGCCGTTC
>CAZUVQ010000114.1:0-4342 GCA_964623915.1 uncultured Oscillospiraceae bacterium | reverse complement strand
CCAGCAGCACCAGACAACACAATCTGAGCCGCAGAACGCCAACGAGCCGCCAACAAATGAATCCAGCGAATCTCCGCCCATGCGACCGTCCACGCTTGCGGACATCGATGCGGCGAGTCCACGCACGGTGAAATAGAGCCCGTCGTTTTTCGCATCGTCAAGGGCAAGTCCTTTGATGCTTTCGCCCATCCCGCCACGATCCAGGGAGGCGCCGGGGACGACGCTCGTCTGGACTGCGGGACGTTCGGGTGGCGTGATCGCGGCCGGCGCCGCAGGGCGCGGGACTTGCGGCGCTGCCGAAGGCGGCGCGGCAAGCGAGGCGGAGCCGGACGGACGCGCGGCGAGCGCAGGCGCCAGCGCGACAGGAGCTGCGGGAGCCGCCGGCGCGGGCCTCGACGCGAAGGCGCCGGGGACGACGACGTTCAGCGACCCGTCCGCGAGGCGGAACGCGCGGCTTCCGGCGGGATGGGTGGTCGCCACGCCCTCCGGCGAGGTGATTTGCAGGGTGCGGTCCGCGTGGCGGATCGCCTGGCTGCCGACGGGATAGGCAAACGTGTTCGCGGACGCGACGGGCCGTTTCGGCGCGGCGCCCGCTTCGGAACCGGTCGCCCGGGCGAGCGTTCCTCCCGACCCCGCCGCTGGGATCGCGCTCGCGGGCGAAGGCGCGGGAGCGCGAGACGGCGCGACCGCCGGAGGTGTCGCAAAAGTGGATTCCGGAACGACGGCGACCGCCGGAGCGGGGGCTTCGGCCGGCTGGGCGACGCCCGACGGCTCGTCGAGGGGTTTGTCGAGGTCTTCGACGGTCAGAACCCCGGGCTCGCCGGCCATTGCGGCGAGTCCAAGGGCGACGGAGAGGAGCAGGGCGAAGCGAATGTTCATGATTGTTCCTTTGGCATGCAGGGCTGGGTTTGTGGATGGGAACCACGAATGGACACGAATGAACGCGAATGGGGCTTTGGGCTTGAAAGCAAACTACGAAACACGAAAGATGCGAAAGGCTCTGGGGGGCAACCGGGAGCATCCCCCTCCGGCTAGGGATTCTCTTCGATCTCTCGCTTCATCTTGAC
Source organism: uncultured Oscillospiraceae bacterium (assembly GCA_964623915.1). Taxonomy (GTDB): domain Bacteria; phylum Bacillota; class Clostridia; order UMGS1883; family UMGS1540; genus CAZUVQ01. Next base: position 3,275 of record CAZUVQ010000114.1, on the reverse strand, counting down.
CATCTTTCGAAGGATTTCTTGGTAGGTTGGAAAGGGTTGATCAATCGATCCGGTCTCTTCTGACAATATCGTACCAAGAGGAACAAGACTCCGTCGTGCTGGCTTCAGGGTCGTTGATCGAATTGTCTTATTGTTAAGGTCCGCAACACTTTCTTCGATGATTCCGTCTTCGTTCTCGATTTCGAGAACGTGAAGGTTGCCTTCTTCCATTTCTCCTGACGCGAGGTACTCCCGAATGGTCGGGAAACCGTCGACACTCTCTATACGGTAGCAGAACACGCCATTGCCATGGAATGCCGCGATCCAACAGGCACTTCCATCGAGGCTGCCGGTCCCCATAAAATGCCCCGGCGACGCCTCGACGATCTTCACGTCGCCCAGTCCCTCCACCATCGTCTTCACGTGCGCCTCGACGGCGGCGGCGGTGATCTCTGCGGGCGTGTTTCGCGCCTCATTCTGTCCATCCCCGCATCCCCCCAGCAGCAGGGCGATGGAGAAGGTGGCGGTGAGTTTATGAATATTCATGACACTTCTTTTGACAAGTCGCGATGTGGTAGTGTGAAGATTTCCGATGCTCCATGCATCCGTGATTGAGATTGTGATGAGGCCCCCAGATGCCAACCCTAACAGCGTATGCTAACATTCGCCAGAGGAATGACTAGAGAAGTTCATTCTCATAGACGTTGTGCGTAAACGTTTCGATATGCATATTGCCTCCAATTTTGTGCCGAAGTCGTCTCACCATCTATACAAGCAAGATCTACTTTTCATGCATCCCAGTGGGGCTATAGGAGCACCCACTGCCTGTAGAAGTAGATCCGCACCAAATACACTTGTTCTTTCCATGTCCGTGGCGATGTTTGCCTGTGGGACTGTACGAACATCCACTGCCATAGGACAATGAACCACAAAACTCACATTTGCGCTCATCGTCTGTATGTTCGTGTTTTTTGTGTGGGCTGTATGAACATCCAGACCCATACGAACTCGAGTTGCAGTACCGACACTTGCTCATACCATTTCTCCTTTTGCCCAGCTGATTGATGTTCTACATCATGAAAAATTCAATCAAACGGGAGAACCACGCCTCGACCGGATGTTTTGTCGGGCTTAGCTGTTTCAGGTTCGGGCTCAGGAGCGGCGTATCGGCAGACCACGCCTTGCTTGATGTCATCCGCAGTCAGTCGACCCTTCACGACTTTGGCCGTGGACTTCTTGGCTTCGACGGTGACGAGCTGAAGCGTCGCCGCCCATTTTTCATCGCGACCGAGAGGCTCCTTGGTCGTCGGGCTGTAGTCCATTTCACCCAGGACAAAGGCGTTGAAAAGCTGCCCCGCGCTCATCATCGCTCCGCCTTGGTCCAGAACGACCGTTCCGTCCTCCTGGACGCGGACGCCTTTCACGGGATAGATGTTGTTCAAGCACGCTGACGCGATGGTTCTCGCCGCGTAGTCGATCAGGTAGTCGTATGCCGAGGCGACATCCCCCGCAAAGGCGTCGAGTTCGGCTTTCGGCAAGTCGATCACGACCGCGTCGGACCATTTGACCTGCGTGGTCGCCATGACGACGATCCGATACGCGACTTTGATCCTGGCGCGAATCACCTTGGGCACGACGGCGCCGGTCAGTTGGATTGTCTTCTCCTCGTACCCGATGTAGAGGTCGCCGATGGAGCCGGCGAGGATGTAGTCGGTCCCCAGCGCCGCGCCTATCTTGGCCTGTTCGCCGATGTCGTCGCTGCTGGTGAGGATGAGCCGTTTCTCAGCCAAAATGCTTTCGGCGTCTTTGCGCGTGAGAACGGCGAAGCGTCGGGACTGCGTGAAGTAGGTGTTGAGCTTGTCGTCCAGATCGTTTTGGATCGTCTTGACCGGCACCTGCCCGGTGCCGAGCCGGAACGCCTCGTAGTCCGATGCAAACGGCGCCATGACGATCTTCCGGCGGCCATCAGGCGACAGCCCGGGGGTTTTGTATTTGGCGAATGCTACCGACAACAAGACAGACCAAGATTTGTCCGTCTCTTGTTCGCTTGAGATCACTTCATAGCTCCTGATCCGCCCCTTCGTCTTCTGAAGAGTAGTCGACTGGTAGCTTGATTCCATTTTACCGGTCGTCACAAATGCGTCGTTGAATTGCTGTGTGATCTCGGCCTGCGCCGTTTGCATTCCAACCGTAGAGTCAATGGAAAGCCCATTGTACTGTGAAACGGCATTCACAAGCGCATCCTTGACTGCGTCGCGTTCGGTAATTCCGCTGCCTTTGGTTTGGATTGACTCCAGAACTTCTCCGCCGAGTACGGCTTGAACGGAAAAGAAGCCGAGAACCAAATATGAAGTAATGAGTTTCATGTTAAAAATCATCCAGATCCATGTCCATCACACTTTTTCTTGATTCACCGCTTTGCGCATCTACTCCATCGCGAACATTCCCATGCTGTGAGTTCGCTGACGTAGGGACTGGGTCTTTCATCAAATTTCGGGCGTTTTTTTCCCATACCGGCGACCAGCCAATGACAACGCCGACAAGTTCAATTTCTGGATAATCTGGATGTTGGCGTTTCCATGAATGAAGAACCTTGACACCGGAAATATTGACTTTTGATTTGCCTCGAAGCTTTTCGGTAATCGTGTCTAGGATTTTTGTAGTGTTGGCTTCTTCATTGAATCCATCGGGATGAACTGCCACGGCCTCCTCAAAAACTTCTCCCATTTCGCTAGGTCGTTCATAGACAAAATTTGAGTCAAGAAATAGTGATAGTTCCGTCCGGGCCCATGTGTCAGCTTGTTTTTGGGCAGTCTGGCTGTAGCGCATTCGGAGCGTTGGGTTGCTCGTTTTTTTGCTGTTTGCCCATTGCCCGAATGCTACAAGAACCGGATATCCATTCTCATCTTTCATTCTTCGGACACCAAACATGTCAATGAGGCTGTCAGAAATGCTACGATAATAGGGCTTAATTTCCTGCCCTTTCTTTTCAGACGGAGGAAGATCTCCACGTCCCTTTAAAACGTCAACGGCAAATTGCCTTGAAGCTGGAGTCACAGTGCAAATAACTCCGATGCTGCGAGTCTTCTTCTTGGTCATGGCGTCATAGGAGAACCCATCGAATGTTTGCACGGGCATGAGCCCAGACAATTTCCCGAACGACCTTATCATTGCCCGCCTGGCTACGGCATCTTTCATCAATGTATGCTTTTGTGATTCCGGGGCTTGTTCAAATTCCTTTTTATCGACTCCTGCCTCTTCTAGCAGCTTGTCGAGTCCGCTACCTGCGACAGCCA
>CAZUVQ010000113.1:0-4381 GCA_964623915.1 uncultured Oscillospiraceae bacterium | reverse complement strand
CATTAGCGTTAGAGATTGGTTGTAATATAGCCAAATTTCAATCCACGCCCTCCGCGGGGAGGGCGACGTCACTTTCTCAGCCTCAATCAACCACTTCAAATATTTCAATCCACGCCCTCCGCGGGGAGGGCGACAAATCTACCTTGAAAGTTTAGAACCCGCATATAGAATTTCAATCCACGCCCTCCGCGGGGAGGGCGACGCCCTTCTTGAGTTTCTATCATTTCAGCACGGTAATTTCAATCCACGCCCTCCGCGGGGAGGGCGACAGCAAATATGAACAAAACAAATCGATTTTCAATATCATTTTGTCATACTGTTAACAAAAAATTTTTTCTCAAAAATAATAATTCATCAAAAACTCATCATATTTTTACTTAACAACAGACATTTTCCGGTGCGAAACCTCCGCAATTTTATGTACACTTGACATTCGCACTAAAACATTAAAGCCCCTTCAATATCAAAGCTTTTTTTAGCCCCAATATGCTCCACTTTGTTTTTATAGTTATTTCCGAGATAATAAATCCTAAGGCTGTCCTTTTCTTTGTCAATTATACCTTCAAGAATTGCTTTTACCTGACGGCATTTAGCGGCATCCATAATACATTCAAACACAGAATTTTGAACTCTTTGTCCATAATTGACACATTGCTTCGCAACCCTGCGCAAGCGCTTCCTGCCTGCAAGTGTTTCAGTATTCACATCATATGTTATCAAAACCATCATTGTATTTAAATCACCTACTTCCAAAAAAACGGCGGATATGCGTCTATGTCGCCTCGTATATATCTCGCAAGCAGCATAGACTGAACATACGGAACCATGCCCCATTCAATTTTCTCTTCCAAAAACGGATGGACTATTGTTTCCTGCTTTCTGGACTGCCACGCTGTTAAAAACGCCTTTCTTGTTTCGTCATCCATAATCACGGCTCCGTTTTCTTTTTGTGTGAACCCGTTTTTGCCTACTATCCTTTTATTAATCAGCGTGATAACAAATCTATCCGCCATAACCGCGCGGAATTCCTCCATAAGGTCAAGCGCAAGAGACATTCGTCCGGGTCTGTCCTTGTGCATAAACCCAACATACGGGTCAAGACCTACCGTTTCAAGCGCCGAGCCACACATGCCCGCAAGTAGGGAATATGCAAACGAAAGCATAGCGTTTACATTATCAAGAGGCGGGCGTCTGCTTCTGAATGTAAAGAAGAAGTCCTCCTTTTGCTGTAAGATCAAATCGTCAAGCACAGAAAAGTATACTGCCGCCGCCTCACCTTCTATCCCCCGGAGGCTGGCTTCATCCTGAGCATTTCTGACCTCACCGAGCGCGTTCCCAAGAAAAACTGACTTTGATTTTAATCTATCCGTATCAAGCCGCATTGAATAATCCCTGACAGCCCGCTCAATCACCCACCTTGAGTTGTAGACCTTTGCAGATACAAAGCTCTTAGCAATACCTACACTTTTTTCCGTATCCTCAGATATTCTGTACTGTTCTTTACGCAATATGACGTTCCCCTTCACCTCTCCCGTCACTCGAGCAAGGAATCTTCCGTTTGATGACATGAAGCTAAGGGGTATATTCCTTTTAGCACACACTCCCATCAGCGCAGGGCTTGCTCCTGTATAGCCGAAAGTCACAATTGCCTCAAGGTTGTGAAGCGGAATTCTTCCTATCTCTTTGTCCTCACACAAGATAACAACATTTTCACCGTCAAGGGATAAATATCTGTCCGGAGCGGAAACATACAACGTATTTAGCATTTTTTTCATAATGTACCTTCCTCCGAAATATGCTTTTCAATATAATCAATTGCTGATTTCTCTTTGTTGAGAACCGGCAGGCAAATATCCTTCAGCGAGCATGCGTTACAGCTTTTTGTTCTTTTGACCTTTGGAGTGTATCGCCTGTCATACATCTGATGCATTTCATCAAACAGATTTGCAACCTTTGCGCGAAGCTCATCACTGAATTCAACATTTACGCGGCGGCGTATTTCGCCGTAGTATAGATATCCGCAGTCAATGCGGCAGCAAAGCATTTCTTCAAGACATATTGCCTGGGCGGTCAGCTGCAGTTCATCAGCATCATTCTCTTTAGGGTTACCGCGCTTGTATTCCACCGGAATAACCTTAAATAAACCTTTTTGCCCGTTAATAGAAACGCCTTTATCATCACGGTGAAATTCCACAACATCACATTGTCCGCTTACGCCCAATTCCCGTGAATGAACAGCCATACCCCTTGAAATAATTAAATCGCCTCTTTTTTCCGCAAACTGTCGGTCATGGGCATTTTTATGAAGCAGCTCGCCCTCCACTGTACGAACATTTTCAGCCCACTGCTGTTCGATATGTATGAGCGCCCACTGCCTTCTGCAAAACGCAAAGTGCTGTATACCCGACAAGCTAAGGTACTCATCCTCGTTATAGTATGTCATATCATTCGCATTACTGTCACACCGCTTGGAATATCATTCTCATCAACCGATACGGCGTAATCGCTGTATGACCTCGGTGCGCACTCAGAAATCCTTTCAGCCTTAACCGATTCAAAAAGCTTATATGCCGGGCAGTTTCCAAGCTCGCTGTCATGCTTGAAAACAATAAGCTCCCGAACGGACATTTTTCCGCGCGCCGCAGAATGGTCTATTTCAAACATATTTATAATCGCTTCCCAAAGAAGCGCAAGGTCATCCTCGCTGAATCCCGTTGTTTTTCTGGCAAGATTGGCGGAAATATATCCGTCAGCGCGGTAAAGACCGTATGGGACAATATGCTTTCTGCCTATTTCAGTTTCCTTCTTTTTTGCATCCTCTTCGGTGGTTATTGCCACCCTTGTTATTGTGACCTCCTGAGCTGCAACGGGGTCAATGCTCCTTGCAAAACCGATTTGCACCGGCCCCCTGACCTGCCCGCAATTCAGCTTTGCTTTCACAAAGGTAGTCATAACCGCGCCAAATGCTCTTATATCAAAAAAATTCTTGCACATAAAATCCCTTAGCTTTTCGTCTATTTCATCTTTTCGACCCTGAGCGTCTTTTTCGTCAACGCCTACCGAAGCAAAAGCCTCCCTGTCACTCCTGTTAAGAGGTACGCCGTCCTTTATGTAAATACGATAGCCTTCCGAGTCCTCCTTTGCGGTTTCAACATAGTTGCGGATTTTTCGCTTCAGACAAACATCCGTAACCAGTCCGTATCCTGTTTCAGGATCAATCCTCGGCATATTCCCCGAATCGGGGTCGCCGTTGGGGTTTCCGTTTTCAACGTCAAAGAAAATTGTAAATTCATACCTGTTTTTAATAATCTCACTCATTTATTCTTCCTCCTGCTTTTTTATTTTTTTAGCTTCCGCCGCTTCCTTTATTTCCGATATGATTTTATTTTTCTGATGATAATATCCAAGCACAAAAATTCCCTGTTCTTCAAGTGATAAGCTCTTCGGGAAAGGCTTGTTTTCCACATCTAATAGCTGCATGATTTCTCCGATTCTCTCGTCGTCACGCCAGCCATGTTCAGCCTTGGCTATGTGATGGCTCGAAAGCCTCAGAAGCACAGGAAACGCAATCGCCGGATTAGCGCATGCCGCGGTAAAATACTTATCCTTAATTGTTGTGTTAAGAGCAGAGGTGCTTGCGTTTTTCTGCGCCTGCTCAAGCGCGGCAAAAAGCCGTCCTAGCACATAAGCTCTGTTATCCGATATTGTGTTAAGTGACACCGTTAAAACCTCCTTATATTTATTATCGCTTGAACTTCTCAGCAAATACGCCTTTATAATAGCCGCCTTGCAGTAGTTTATATCCTTTTCCGCGCGTATTCGCAGCATTACCGAGTTAAACAAAGCCGCCGGATAAGGCTGACCCGTTAATACCGAACGCATAAAGGAACCTGCCAGCAACGGGGATGAGGATTTGTCCGTAGAGGAAGGCGAAACCGTTTCGTTGAGTATCCGCCAAACCGAGAGAGCGTCAGGCTCGTCATCAATCTGCTTTTCGATGGTCAGATTGCGATAATGCTCCTCATATCTTTTAAGAATTTCTCCGAATGTATTGCTTAAGAAGAAACGGACGGATATTCGTGCCGCATTGGGAGACAAACCCAGTATAAAGAATCTGGTGTTCTCGTCCGCCTCATAATCGCATCCTATCCTTCTTCCTTCGGCTATCTTTAGGAATATATTTCTTACCGTCCGAACCGCTTCGTCATCACGCACAAACCTCTGCTTGTCAGTACCTAAGGTTTTAAGCTCGTCCGGCTCGTTCAGCATAGAAAAAACATCCTGATACAAGCTGCTTTGAGGACTCTGCGCCCAAAACACTATCGTAGTATCCCCCAACGAAATCCTGTGCGAAGCATCGGACAATAATCTGTTCAAAACT
>CAZUVQ010000112.1:0-4433 GCA_964623915.1 uncultured Oscillospiraceae bacterium | reverse complement strand
AAAAAATGGTGGGCACAATAGGGCTCGAACCTATGACCCCCTGCTTGTAAGGCAGGTGCTCTCCCAGCTGAGCTATGCGCCCACATCAACACCACCATTATCAGCGACAATAGATAGTATAGCAGAAGATTAAATAAATGTCAAGTATTTTTTATTATTTTTTTTACTGATATTATTCACATATTTTTTTGCATATTTTCATGTTTAAAAGATGTAAAAATTAGTTTTACATCTTTTATATATTTGTGTTGAATTATCAATAAGAAAGTGCTAAAATAATCATTATTGAAAAGGCTATAAAATAAATTGATAAGTTTAACAGGAGTTTTATAATGAATATTATAATTGTTGGAGATGGCAAGGTCGGTTACACGCTCGCAAATCATTTATCAAATGAAGATCATAATATTACGATTATAGATAAAAATGAAGAAGCATTACAAAAAGCTGATGAGACATTGGATGTAATGTGCGTTAAGGGTACCGGCGCAAGTGTAAGCGTATTGACGGAAGCAGGAATTGATGAGGCAGATTTAGTAATTGCTGTAACTTCAAAAGACGAGCTTAATATGCTGACATGTTTTATTGCAAAAAAGCTGTCAGATAAAGTGAAAACAATTGCAAGAATCCGCGACCCTGAATATTATGATGATTTCACAGTATTATGGCAAACAATGGGCGTAGACAGAGTAATAAATCCCGAGCTTACCGCCGCTCAGGAGATCGCAAATATACTTCAGTTTCCTTCTGCTATGAATATAGAGGCTTTCTTTGGGGGCAAGGAAAGGTTGGCTCAATTCCGTGTTATGGAAGGCGATATGCTTGTTGGTACAAAAGTATCAAAGCTTAGTAATAAGCTTCCTGGCAATGTTTTGTTTGTTGCAGTAGAGCGAGACACAATATCCTATATTCCTGACGGTGATTTTACTTTTGAAGTAAATGATTTGGTTTATGCTATGGGACAGATAAGCGGTATTACAAATCTTTTTAAAATACTTAACAGATATGTCCGTAAAATAAATACCGTTCTCATAATAGGAGGCGGAAGAATAACTTATTACCTTACAAAAATAATAACAAAGCTTGGGATGGCAGTTAAAATTATCGAAATTGATGCCAATAAAAGTATGCAATTGGCAGAAGCACTAAGCGAAGCGGTAATAATTCAGGGCGACGGGACGAATGAGGAGCTTCTGCAATCTGAAAATTTAGACGAGGTTGACGCTTTCGTTGCAATGACAGGTCGTGACGAAGAAAATCTAATTATGGCAATGTATGCACAAGAAATGGGTGTTGATAAAGCAATTGCTATGACTACAAGAATGAAGCTTCCAAATGTAGTAAATAAGCTTGGCATTGACAGTATTGTAGACCCTAAACTATTAACTGCAAGCTATATTATCAGTTATGTAAGAGGCATGCAGAATTCCGAGGGCAGTATCGTTGAGGCAGTGTATAAAATAATGGATGGCAAAGCGGAGGTTATAAGTTTTATCGCCACTGAATCTACAAATTTTCTAAACACTCCGCTTAAAGATTTGTCACTTAAAGATAATATTATCATAGCTTGTATTCTTCATAACGATATTGTTACTATTCCTCATGGAAATGAAAAGATACAGGTTGGCGATAAAGTACTGATTGTTTCAAAGGGTCATCAGATTATAAATGATTTAAATAATATTTTGGCATAAATCAAGGGAGAATAAGCATGAATTATAGGTTAGTATCACACATTTTGGGGAAAGTTTTATTCTTGGAAGCCGCATTGATGGTGCCTTCTTTAATTGTGTCATTGATTTACAGGGAAGGTGATACCTCAGATTTCCTTATATCGATGCTCATATTGGCAATATCCGGTCTCCTGCTTGCTTGGATAAAACCAAGGAAAAACACACTTTTTGAAAGAGACGGTATGATGATAGTTGGATTGTCCTGGCTTTCCCTTGCAATATTTGGCGGTCTTCCGTTTTTTTTTAACGGAGCAATTCCTTCATATGTTGATTGTATTTTTGAAAGTGTATCGGGCTTTACAACAACTGGCTCAAGCATTTTGACAAATGTTGAGATTATGCCAAAAGGTCTTCTGTTCTGGAGAAGCTTTACACATTGGTTCGGTGGACTTGGTGTATTGGTTTTCTTCCTTATATTATTACCGTCTATGAGCGGAAGCACACAATACCTTATGCGCGCAGAATCTCCGGGACCGTCTCCCGGTAAGCTTGTTCCGAAAATACGTGATTCCTCCAAAATTTTATATGCAATTTATTTTGTACTAACCGGTATTTGTATTCTATGTCTTATTATAGCAGGAATGCCTGTATTTGATTCTATTATTCACGCATTAGGCGCTGCAGGTACTGGTGGGTTTGGAATTAAGAATAACAGTGTGGCATATTATAATAATCCGTCAATATATATAATTCTATCTGTTTTTATGCTGTTATTCGGCACAAATTTTATTGTTTATTTTTATATTATAAAAAGGCACTTTACGGAGGTTAAGAAAAACAGTGAGATAAAGTTGTTTGGCATTATCATAGCAGCTGCAACAATTATTATCACGTTAAATACTAAAGGTGTATTCGCCTCGTGGTGGGAAGCCTTTTATCAGGCTTTTTTCCAGGTATCCTCTTTGATATCAACAACCGGATATACTACGGCTGACTATAATGTATGGCCGCTTTTAAGTAAGTTTACTTTAATATTAATAATGTTTGTAGGTAGCTGTGCAGGTTCAACAGCAGGTGGTTTAAAACAGATACGTGTGCTTATAATGTTGAAATCCATTAAACGATTAGTTAAAAAAAGCTTGCATCCAAGGTCTGTTATTTCTATAAAGGCAGACGGAAAGAATGTTGAAGATGAACAGGTATCAAATATAACATTATTTTGCTTTGCTTACTTCCTGGTTATGGGAATTGCAATCTTTTTAGTTTCTTTCGACAACCATGATTTTGAAACTACATTCACAGCGGTGTTAACAGCTATAAGCAATGTTGGGCCCGCCTTTGGCCTTGCCGGACCAACAGGTAATTTTGCTTTCTTTTCTGATTTTAGTAAAATTGTGCTTTCACTTTGTATGTTAATAGGTCGCCTTGAGATATTACCTATATTGCTTTTGTTTAATATAAACTCCTGGAAAAAAGCCTAAAAAGTGTGCTTTATTTTAAAAAAGGTAAATTTTATAAATATACTTGAATTATTGTTTGATATATTATATTATATTTGTAATACACCTTACTTGCCTACGGATAAGGTGTTGGGCATTATTATATCATGTGGGCAGAAAGGCTATGAAAATCACTATGAAAAAAATATTGTCTGTTATCTTATTGGTATTATTTATACCAGGAACCATATGCTGCAATGTATACGCTGATGAATTGCGCGAAAACATTTTATCAGTAAGCGGTTATTACACTGTTGTGGCAGCAGCCGATGAAGCGTTTGTAACAATAGGCGTTGAAACAAGTAATACTGACTATAAGCTTTGTCAGGAAGAAAATAAAAACAAAATGAGTAATGTTACGAATGCTGTTTTGAAGCTGGGAATTGAAGAAAGATATATTAAGACCATAGAATACAACTCCACTCCCATATATGAGTATGTTCCGTCAGAGGAATACACCGGCATTTATTATAATGGAACTTACTATAATAAGCGTGTGTTTAAAGAGTATAAACTCACTCATAAACTTAGGGTTATGCTTACAGATGTTTCGTTGGTTGGAAAGCTTATAGATATTACGGTTGCCAATGGTGTTAACGAGCTTAATAATGTTTACTTTTCGTTATCAAAGCCAAAACAACACGAGCTTTACCTTCAGGCACTTGAAGGTGCCTCTGTAAGGGCAAAGGATAAGGCAGCGGTTTTGGCAAAAGTTTTTGATATAAAAAAACTTAATGTAAAAGCAATAACAACAAGTGACTATAATGCTTTTGATAATTATTCATATAATTCAGCACTTATGTCCAAAAATGATTACGCAGAGGACAGCAATGCAAATTATACAAATATCACAAGCGGCGAAATACAAGTAAGTGCAACTGTAAACATTGAATATACATATTAAGCTATTTTCAAAAAGCCATCCGGAATCCGTGATGGCTTTTTGAAAATATTTTTTTATCAATACAACATTTTCCGATACTAAATTGTATTATAAGTGAAAAAGAAATTTCTAAGGAGGATGTTTATATGCGTGAATTCAATTTTAAGAAAGCAGCTGCAATAGCTATTTGCACCTTTATTTTATCAGGTTCGGTTTTTGCTGTTTCCGAGAACAAAGATATTGGAATCCAGGTAAATGGTGAAATGCTTCTATTGGATGTCAAGCCTTTTATAGAAAATAATCATACATTAATACCATTAAGAGGTGTTATGGAGAAATTAGGGGCGCGTGTAGAATGGTTTGATGAACAAAAAACTG
>CAZUVQ010000111.1:356-4489 GCA_964623915.1 uncultured Oscillospiraceae bacterium | reverse complement strand
ACATAATGACAAGAATTAAAATGTCAATAATTATCATTATCAATATTAACGAAACTAAGAAGGTTTTTGAAGATGAGGTTGCATTATCCGATATTGAGACGACAACATTCCAGGGTAAAGATTTAAGAGTAGTTCTATTTGACAGTGAACGTGTACTGATATTTAAAGCCGTGTCGAAAAGCTTGACATCGGTGGAGTACATAATGTGATTGTTGATGTCGGTTATAAAAATATTAAATGCGTTTTCACTAAAAGACGGGGCAGAATTCTGAAATAAATTGTCAAGAGAGTATATTGCTATGACAAAGTTTTTGTCGTTAATCTTGTGAACAAATGAGGGATTCACGGGATATATACGGTAAATAAAAGCAAAATAGACAGTGTCGTTAAGTAAATAGGATTTTGTATATGTTTTATTGGTAACCTTTTCGCTAAATTCATTTATAATATTTTCAGCAAGTGGCATAAGAGAGTATCTTTCTTCGTCGGAGGAATGAAAGCTGAGCTTCCCGTTTTCAACAACTGCCAAAAAACGAATATTGTTATTTTGCTGCACAGAGTCATTTATATCCATATTAATTATGTTAAGGTTTTTGGCTTTTTCAGCTATGTCATAAGAAAAAAAGAAATCCTGTATAGACGATTTTGTTGTAAAACGCATAACAACATCATCTATGTTTTCAAGAAGAAGTTCCATTTGAAAAACATTATTCTTTGCAACATCCTCAAAAATTGCGTTTGAAAGCTGATTGCTGTATTTTGAGAAGCTGAAAAGAACTCCGATTTGAAGGGCTAAGATCAAGCAAAATGATATAGCAATCAAAATAGTACAATACGATTTAAACGAGCATTTCTGCATTCTGTTTTTTAATGCTTTCAGCATCACAAAACATCACCTTTCACAATTTGTTTTGTATTTGGATGGTGTAACACCGCAAAGTGATTTAAAAACCTTTGTAAAATAAAAGCAATCTGAAAATCCTACAGCTTCGGCAATGGCTGAAACCGATTGGTCTGTTGATTTAAGCAGCTGTTTTGCAATTTTAATTCTGTAATCAGTCAAATATGCTGTAAATGTACAGTTCTTATGCTTCTTAAAATATGAGTAAAAATATGTTGTGTTAATTAATAGGCTTTGACATAGGACAGGAACGGTTATTTTTTTATTGTAATTTTTATGAATATAAGCGTCAATATTCTTTTCCAATTCAACATTTTCCATAGATGCGAAATCCATTGAATTATTGAGCATTTCTTTAACCAAAAGACATAAATCGTTGCACATATTATTCAGCGTGGAGAAGTTTTCAAATAATTCGTCGATACTCAAGGTCAATAATAAAGTATCCTCTGCTTTTTTTGAGGAAAGCGAATTAATATATAATATGCAATAATTATAAAATGTGAGGACATGTGCGATATTAAGTCCGGCATCACTGAATTTTGTTGGCAAATCATTGAAAAACAAATCAACTTCATGTGACAGCTTCAGGCTAATAATGCGCATAAAGTTATCAATGGATGTTTTTATAATGTCGGTATTGCTTTTTTCCGAATAGAACAAGCGCTGCTTTTGATTAATAAAGCAACCAAGTGAAAGTATATTTGCTTTGGTAAATTGCTTATAAAAATCGGAAAGTGAATTAAATAAATTACTTAACCCGAAAACAACAGGCTTAATAATTGCATAGTTATTAAGAACAGTTTTTATCTGCTCAATATTTGCTTTAATATTTAATATGTAAAAAAATTTGTTTTCACCGACCTTGTAAGACAAAGACACAAATGATCTTATCAAATCATTTAAATCAAAGCGGTACACTTCAGGTATATAGCAAATCAGACAACAATAACAGTAATCTGATGAGAAATTTATTTTTTCAGAAAAAAATGCTTCGAAGTTCTCCTTGTCATAAAACGGGTTGCCGTCAAGCGATTGCCCATCATCTTGATTTTGCAATTTAAGAAGCTTTTCGGTTACAGTTTCAATGTCCTGTGTTTCAAGCGGCTTCAAAATATAATGCACGGAATTGAGATTAACAGCTTTTTGCGCATACTTAAAGTTATCGTGCCCGCTGACAACAACGAAATTTGTGCTTGAATTATGCTTCTTGCAATCGCTTATTATATCAAGTCCTGAAACGTTGCCCATTTCAATGTCAATAAAGACAATTTCAGGCTTTTCATTGATTATTCTTTCAATTAAATTATTGCAATCGCAAATTTTTACAACCTCGTCAATATTCAGCTTATTCCAGTCAAAGGACAGAAAAATACTTTCCACTGCCTGAACGTCATCATCAATAATAAAACACTTATTCAAAGTCACACCTCCCACATTTACCCAAGTATATTATAGCAAAAAAAAACAAAGATATCAAGACTTACATTCATAAAATGTAGAATATTACAAAATTAAATGTAGAATATTACATGCTATTTTCTGCTTTCTTATGCTATGATTAATGCAGTGAGATGGTAATCTCCGTATTTATAGAATATTATTTCAACCTGAAAGGAATGACAAGGCTTTATGGGAAAAACGGAAAGAAAAGACGCAGCTGTTGCATTGCCGATGGGAAGGATGCAATGGATAAAGAAGAATATTTTGCCAAATAAATATCTGTATTTGCTGTTGCTGCCCGGTGTGCTATATTTGATTATGTTTCCGTACAGGTCAATGTACGGAATCCTGATGGCATTTAAGGATTATAATTTTAATTTGGGCATAACGAGGAGTCCGTTTGTGGGACTTAAGCATTTTAAGAATCTTTTTGGAGACACATATTTTTGGATTGTTTTTTTCAACACATTAAAAATAAGCTTCGGAAGAATATTAACCTCCTTCCCATTTGGAATTATCTTTGCTCTGCTCTTTAATGAAATAAAAGGCAAGCATTTTAAGAAAACGTTGCAGACCGTATATACATTCCCTCATTTTTTATCTTGGGTTGTGGTATCGGGAATAGTAATAAACTTTTTAAGCGTTTCCGGACCACTAAACCAACTGATAGCAGTAATGGGAAATGAAAAAGTAGTCTTTTTGGGAAGTAAAAAACTGATTATTCCGATTTTGTACATAACAGGTATCTGGAAGGAAGCGGGCTGGAGCAGTATTATATATCTTGCTGCAATTTCCGGAATTGATAGTACTCTTTATGAGGCAGCGTCCATTGATGGGGCAGGCAGGTGGAAGCAGGCAATACATGTTACTCTGCCGTCAATCCGTTCAACAATTCTTGTTATGCTTGCCTTGAGCATCGGTCGATGTCTTGATGCAGGCTTTGACCAGATTTTTAATCTTTCAAATTCCGTTGTTCAGAGTACAATAGACATTATTGATACATATATTTACAGAATTACTTTTATGACAGCAGGCGACTATTCCTACAGCACTGCACTCGGACTTTTTAAATCGGTTATTGGTTTTACCATGCTGTTTCTGATGGATAAGGTGTCGAGAAAGATTGAAGGTGTGGGAATCATTTCAGGTAAGGGGAGCGTGTGATAATGAAAAAGCTTACAAAAACAATTGATGTGCCGAGAATTATTATCGGTGTTTGTCTGATATTATGGGGAATTGTTATTTTTTATCCTTTTTATAACGCTATATTAAACTCCTTTATGACAGAGGCGGAATATATGAAGCGTCCGTTTGCATTATATGTTAATAATCCAACGCTGTCGGCATACAGAAAGCTTATTGAAAATGCAAATATTTTTAACGGCTATAAAACTACCTTATATATTGTGCTGCTTAATGTGCCTATCGGCTTACTGTTAATTTCATCAATGGCATATGCATTGTCAAGAAAGCCGTTTTTTGGCAGTAGCCTTATAAACAATGCAATAATATTTACAATGTATTTCGGAGGCGGAATTGTGCCTTACTATATTTTGATAAAATCGTATGGATTGATGGGAAGTCCGCTCAGCGTTGTGGTCGGCGGACTTGTTGACGGATTTAACTATATTCTTATAAAAAACTATTTTTATTCAGATATTATAGAGATACCATCATTTGTATATAATATATCTGTATTAGCAAAGACAAGACCTTTTAGAGGTATGAGGGTTAAAAAATTTATAGCAGGTAATAATATACATGGTAGTATAGACTATTTATTTTCAGA
>CAZUVQ010000111.1:0-346 GCA_964623915.1 uncultured Oscillospiraceae bacterium | reverse complement strand
GTTGACGGGTTTAACTATATTCTTATAAAAAATTATTTTTATTCATTGCCTGCAGAGCTTGAGGAATCCGCCAAGCTTGACGGTGCAAATGATTTGGTAGTTTTTGCAAGGATATTTCTTCCTCTTGCAAAGCCGGTTATAGCAACAGTTGTACTTTTTACAGCAGTTGGCAAATGGAATGAGTGGTTTCAGCCGATGATTTTTATTTCCGATCCACAAAAATGGCCGCTTCAGCTTATATTAAGAGAGATAATATCTGATGTAAGTGCAAATTTAGTACAAGGAGAAACTCTTGTCGAGGGAATGAGAGGCGGACAGGAGAATGTATTTGCAGTTAATGTTCAGA
>CAZUVQ010000110.1:285-4490 GCA_964623915.1 uncultured Oscillospiraceae bacterium | reverse complement strand
GTTGTTGAAGCATTTCGTACATCAGGCAACAAGCCTTCATGGATGATTATGGATGTTGTTCCCGTCATACCACCTGAAATTAGACCTATGGTGCAGCTTGACGGTGGCAGGTTTGCAACGAGTGATTTAAATGACCTGTACAGACGAGTTATAAATAGAAACAACCGTTTAAAAAGGCTCCTTGATTTAGGAGCACCTGATATTATCGTAAGAAATGAAAAAAGAATGCTTCAGGAGGCAGTTGATGCCTTGATAGATAACGGTCGTCGGGGCAGACCTGTTACGGGTCCGGGAAACAGGCCTTTAAAATCGCTTTCAGACATGCTTAAAGGTAAGCAGGGCAGATTCAGACAGAACCTTTTGGGTAAACGTGTTGACTATTCAGGTCGTTCTGTTATAGTCGTAGGACCTGAACTTAAAATTTACCAGTGCGGTCTCCCTAAGGAAATGGCACTTGAGCTTTTCAAACCTTTTGTAATGAAGCGCCTTGTAAATAACGGCCTGGCGCATAATATAAAAAGTGCAAAGAGAATGGTTGAACGTATCAGACCTGAGGTGTGGGACGTTTTAGAAGGTGTAATAAAAGAGCATCCCGTTCTTTTAAACCGTGCTCCAACTCTTCACAGGCTTGGTATTCAGGCATTTGAACCAATTCTTGTCGAGGGCAAAGCATTAAAACTGCATCCACTTGTGTGTACAGCTTTTAATGCGGACTTTGACGGTGATCAGATGGCAGTTCATGTTCCCTTATCACCTGAAGCACAGAGTGAGGCACGCTTTCTGATGTTATCCGCAAATAACCTGCTAAAGCCTCAGGACGGCCGCCCTGTAGCAGTTCCTACACAGGATATGATTCTTGGTTCATACTATCTTACAATCACTAAGAATAATGAACCCGGAGCAGGGAAAATGTTCTCAAACTATACAGAAGCTCGGCTGGCATATGAAAACGGAATTGTAGGACTTCATGCCCCCATAAAAGTCATGAACGAAAAAGTAATTGACGGTGTTTTGCACAGAAAGCTTATTGATGCTACTGTCGGCAGAATAATTTTCAATGAAGATATTCCCCAGGACTTGCAATTTGTTGACAGAAGCGATCCGGATAAAATCTTGGATCTTGAAATCACACAGCTTTGTGACAAAAAAATGCTCGGTAAAATAATTGACAGGTGTATCAAGTATCATGGTGTTGCCGATACTGCCGTACTTCTTGATAAAATTAAGTCTTTAGGATTTAAGTTCTCTACAAAGGGTGCTATTACAATCAGTGTATCCGATATGGAAATACCGGAATCAAAGAAAAAATACCTTGAAGAAGCAGAGGTCAGTATTGATAAAATTACTCAGATGTACAGACGCGGTACACTAACAAATGATGAACGTTACGAAAAAGTTATCAAAACATGGGAGGATACAGTAGCAAAAGTAACAAAAGCTCTTATGGATAACTTAGATGAGTTCAATCCTATATATATGATGGCAAACTCCGGTTCAAGAGGTAGTGTCAACCAGATAAGGCAGCTTGCAGGTATGCGTGGCCTTATGGCGGATACGCAGGGTCGTACAGTTGAAATCCCTATCAGAGCATCTTTCCGTGAAGGGCTTAATATTCTGGAATACTTTATATCATCTCACGGCGCACGTAAAGGTCTTGCAGATACGGCACTGCGTACGGCTGACTCGGGCTATCTGACAAGGCGCCTTGTAGATGTATCTCAGGATGTTATTATCAGAGAAGATGATTGCGGTACGGACAAAGGTATTGTTGTATGTGATATAATGGACGGCAAAGCAATTATTGAAAAACTTTCCGAAAGACTTGTCGGCCGTGTTGCACTTCATGATATTATCCACCCTGAAACAGGCGAAGTAATAATACCTGCAAACCATATGATGTCCGATGAAGATGCTATTAAGGTTACCGATGCTGGCGTAAAAAAAGTAGTAATCAGAAGCGTACTAAGCTGCCGCTCAAAAGTCGGTGTTTGCGCACACTGTTATGGTGCTAACATGGCAACAGGCAGTTTGGTTAATATCGGTGAAGCTGTCGGTATAATTGCAGCACAGTCTATTGGTGAACCAGGAACACAGCTTACAATGAGAACATTCCATACAGGTGGTGTTGCGGGCGGCGATATAACACAGGGTCTTCCCCGTGTTGAAGAGCTTTTTGAGGCACGTTCACCCAAAGGCCTTGCTATTGTTGTTGACCATGGCGGCCGTGTACAGATAAATGAAACAAAGAAAAAGAGAGAAGTTGTAATTACTGATGACGATGAGGGTTACAGCCAGACATATCTAATCCCATATGGCTCAATGCTTAAGGTTTCTGATGGTGATATCCTTGAACCGGGTGACGAGCTTACTGTCGGCTCAATTAATCCTCATGACCTGTTGAGAATAAAAGGTTCGTCTGCTGTATTCAATTATTTGACATCTGAGGTTCAGAAGGTTTATCGTCAGCAGGGTGTTGATATTGCAGATAAGCATATTGAGGTAATTGGCCGTCAGATGATGCGCAAGGTTCGTATTGAAGATGAAGGGGATTCAAACCTTTTACTCGGTACACTTGAGGATAGACTGGTGTTTGAAAAGCTCTCTAAAGATATGGTAAAAGAAGGAAAAACACCGCCTTCTGTAAAGGATGTTCTGCTTGGTATAACCAAAGCATCGCTTGCTACGGATTCATTCTTATCTGCTGCATCGTTCCAGGAAACAACAAGGGTCTTGACAGATGCTGCAATTAAGGGTAAAATAGATCCGTTAATCGGTTTGAAGGAAAACGTTATTATCGGCAAGCTTATACCTGCCGGTACAGGTGTTCCCATATACCGTGACACGGAAATTGAAGTTATTGAACCGAAAGAAACTGACAAAATTTATATCGGTTAAATGAAAGGAATGGCACTTAATAATGGACTTAAGTGGCAGTATTATCGGGCTGAAACGGTCCGAGAAAATAGTTAAAAGCGGAATGGCTAAATTAGCCTATGTTGCACGTGATGCTGATGCGCACGTGCGCGACCCGTTTATAAATACTTGCGAGCAGTTTGGGGTACCAATAACATTTGTTCCGACCTGCCGCGAACTTGGCATTGCCTGCGGTATTGACGTGGGTGCTGCCGTTGCAGTGCTGATAAAGGAATAATCCTTTTCAGATAAAATTTTTGACAGGAGGTGAAAAGAAAAAATGCCAACCTTTAACCAATTGGTAAGAAAGGGAAGAGAAACAAGCGTATACAAATCTGCTTCTCCCGCACTCCAAAAAAATCTTAACTCTTTAAAAAAAGTTATGACAGAACAGAGTGCTCCTCAGAAAAGAGGTGTATGCACAGCAGTTAAAACCATGACTCCCAAAAAGCCTAACTCGGCACTTCGTAAGATTGCCAGAGTACGTCTTAGCAACGGTATTGAAGTATCATCCTACATTCCTGGTATAGGTCATAACCTACAGGAACATAGTGTTGTGCTTATAAGAGGCGGCAGAGTTAAGGATCTCCCGGGTGTGAGATATCACATCATAAGGGGTACACTTGATACTGCCGGCGTTGCAAAGAGAAATCAGGCAAGAAGTAAGTATGGTGCAAAAAGACCAAAAGGCTGATTTATCTGTGCGAAACGAAAAAGAAAGACTATAGGTTGTCTTTCGTAGTGTGACGCACTGTTCTATATATAGCGTTGCACTAACAAAGCAAAAAGCTTTGAGTACCTATGAATTCATTAATAAATTATGAAGGAGGGAAGTAAAGTGCCAAGAAGAGGTTTTATTCCCAAGAGAGACGTATTGCCTGATCCGCTTTACAACAATAAGATAGTAACACGCCTTATTAATAACATTATGCTTGACGGTAAAAAGGGCGTTGCCCAGAAAATTGTATACGATGCATTTGATGTTATTGGCGAAAAGACCGGTAAGGATCCCGTTGAGGTATTTACTCAGGCATTGGAAAATATTATGCCTGTCCTGGAGGTTAAGGCTCGCCGTGTTGGTGGTGCTACCTATCAGGTACCGATGGAGGTTCGTCCGGAAAGACGTCAGACTCTTGGACTTAGATGGCTGACTCAATATTCTCGTGCAAGAAACGAGAAAACAATGAGTGCAAGACTTGCAGGCGAACTTTTAGATGCTAATAATAATACTGGTGCGGCAGTCAAAAAGCGTGAAGACACACATAAAATGGCAGAAGCAAATAAAGCTTTTG
>CAZUVQ010000110.1:0-208 GCA_964623915.1 uncultured Oscillospiraceae bacterium | reverse complement strand
AGGAGGAGAAAGTTTGCCAAGAGAATTTTCATTAAAAGACACAAGAAATATTGGTATAATGGCTCATATTGATGCCGGGAAAACTACAACCACGGAGCGTATTCTCTTTTATACCGGAAAAGTTCACAAAATAGGTGAAACTCATGAGGGTGCCGCAACAATGGACTGGATGGAGCAGGAACAAGAGCGTGGTATTACTATCACATCC
>CAZUVQ010000109.1:0-4650 GCA_964623915.1 uncultured Oscillospiraceae bacterium | reverse complement strand
CTTCTAAACTTTGGGGCAAATACGATGTGACATTTACATTCCCATCTTGTATGTGCTAAACTATTCATATCCATTTGGATATACCTCCTTTGTATAATTTATGCGGTTGGCGAACCTGCATTTATTATAACACTGGAGGTTTTTTACTTGAAGCTAAAGCTATTTGGGGACACACCTGCATAGCAGGTGGTTTTATTGTACCTAGATACAAAGAAATATCCATAAAAACAAGATATTTTTATGGATATCATGATAAAACTTATTTAGATAAGGGATGCTAAAACTGCTGCCTTTGAAACAATTCCTTTTAACTGATTCTTTTCATCTACTACGGCAATAGGAAAGGATGCTTCTGCTGCAACAGGTATAAGGTCAGATATCTGTGTATCTAATGTAGTTGTAGGAAGTCCTTTTATAATAGCATCTTCAAAGGCTAGTTCTCCACTTCTTACTTTTAATGCCTGTTCTAGTGCAAGGATACCTATAAACTCTAACTTCTCTCCAACCATATAGGCACTAGAGACCCCATTGTCACGCATTTGTTTTAGAGCTTGATTCACGCCATTTCTTAAGTGAACCATACAGGTTGGTGTCTGCATAATATTTCTTACACTATAGATTTGTGATTTATCAGCACTATCTATAAATTCTCTAACATAATCATTTGCTGGATTTGAAGACATTTCTTCTGGAGTAGCCACCTGAATTAACTTTCCATTTCTCATAATTGCAACCGTATTTCCCAACTTAAATGCTTCATCAATATCATGAGTAATAAATACTATGGTTTTATTTAGTTTTTCTTGTATAGATAGAAGTTCAAATTGCATCTCTTTACGTACAAGTGGGTCAAGTGCTGAAAAAGGTTCATCCATAAGTAAGATGTCTGGATCATTTGCAAGTGCTCTTGCTATTCCAACTCTTTGGCGCATACCACCACTTAAATTAGAAATTTTTGTATGCTCCCACCCTTCCAAGCCTACCATAGAAATCATTTCCATGGCTTTCTCTTCTCGTTCTTTTTTCTTTATTCCACGAACTTCCAGTCCATATGCAACATTTCCTAAGACATCCCGGTGAGACATAAGACCAAAGCTTTGAAATACCATAGCTATTTTGTGTCTTCTATAATCTTGTAATTGTTCTTTTGTATACTCTTCAATATCATTACCTTCAAAATATATCTTCCCTGAGGTAGGTGGCTGTAGCATATTTAAACATCTTACCACTGTAGACTTTCCAGAGCCAGACAGACCAATTAATGTAAATATTTTTCCCCTCTCTACCTCAAAAGATACATCTTCTACAGCCTTAATATTACCAAATCGTTTCGTCAGATGCTCAACTTTTAAAATAATATCTTTCTCATTCATTATTCAGCATCCTCCTCTTCCTTTTTAAACATTTCCTGAGTCAATCTATCTAGAATGATAGCAATGATAACAATTGCAATACCTGCAGCAAAGCCCCTTCCACTTTCAAGACGATTGATACCTGTTAGTACCTCAGAGCCAAGCCCGGTAGCCCCTATCATGGAACAGGTTACAACCATAGAAATAGCCATCATAATGGTTTGATTTACACCGGTCATTATGGTAGGCAGGGCTTGCGGAATCTGAACTTTAAACAAGGTTTGTAATCTAGTTGAACCAAAGGAATTTGCAGCTTCTACTACCTCAACATCCACCTGTCTAATACCATGGCTTGTCATCCTTATAACTGGTGGTATGGCATAAATTATCGTTGCAATAACAGCAGGAACATTGCCTAAGCCTAAAAGCATAACGGCTGGTATCAAATAAACAAAGCTAGGCATTGTTTGCATGGTGTCAAGTACTGGCCTTATCATCATATTCATTCTTTTACTTGAAGAAACAATTACTCCGATTGGCAAGCCAATGATTAATGAAATAATTACAGATGTTATAACTATAGTTAATGTTTCATACATCATACTCCAAAGACCTATCACTCCAATAAAGAAAAGTAGGATAGAATATAATAGGGCCTTACTTATTTTTTTGCACATAAAATATGTAGCTATAAATACCATTATGATTAACAGCCACCAAGGTATCTTATCGATAAATCCACCCACACCCTTTAATAATGAGCGAAGCCCTTTAGAAATTCCATCAAAAAATGGATCCCAGTTTTGTAACATATAGTCAATTGCTTTATCAATAGGCTTTTTAATATCCACAAAAAAATCTTCTGGAAATTCAAATAACCATTTTGGCATAAATATCCCCCCTAGTCAGCAAGACTATCACGAACAAGTTTTGCCTTGTCTGTATCTAGCCATTGATCAATTAACTCATCATGTTCTAGTAAAAACCACTTTGCCGCATCTTTGTATTCAGCATCATTTTCATTAATATATGCTAAAGCCTCAGAAGTCAATTGACTTGAGGTAGAATACCTACTTAAAAATTCGCTAAATTCTGGATATTCTTTATGAAAATCAGGATTTACACTAACTGTAAGACTAATAGATGGGCATTCGCTTTGACCCAAAGGATATAGTTCTGGTGAATAGGGGGCATCTTCTAAAAGAACCAAATCATATTTCCCTGTAATCCATGCTGGTTCCCAGTAGTATGCAACAATAGGTTGCCCCTTTTCATATGCTCCTGCAATTGCCGCTGCAAGTGCTGCATCTGAGCCTGGATCCATATAATTGTAGAATTCATCTAAGCCGTAAAACTCTACTTTTTTACGCATAATTTCATCAACAGCCCAACCTGATATTGCTCCATAGATTCTTCCTTTTGAAGTATCATCTGGGTCTACAAATACATCACTGTAATTTGCTAAGTCTTCAACTGATTTTAAATCAGGAGCAATCGGTTCAATTCCTCTTTCAGGATCTCCTTCTATTACATAACGAGGCACATATAAACCCTGTATATTATCATCATAGTTTACACCTAATTCTGTAATTGCTCCTGAAGCAACATCTTTAGCATAAGTTGCAATACTATCTGTCCATGTTTCCATATAGACCTGTATATCTCCAGTCTTTAAGGCTCCATATGTTACAGCTGTAGAGCCAGACACCTCTTCTGTTTCCATATCATATGCTGTTTCAGCTATGTACATAGCTACCGCATTATGAAATTTCATACTATCCCAACCTGCATCTCCAAAAACTACCCTTTCCGATTCTTTTGCGCATCCACTTATAGCAAATATTATGACCATGCACAAAAGACTCATTAACATTCTCTTTTTCATTTTATATACCTCCTAGTATAGTTTCGCTGGAAGTACATACACACAACCAACACTCCCATTATATATTATAAGTTGTCAGTTGTCAAATTCACTACTTTTAACACTATAGTTCCAGAAAGTTTATATTGTACTTTTTATAATAAATGATGTATACTATCGATAATATAGGATGATAGGATGAAAAAAATGGATCATACAAAGAAATCAGAAAAAATAACCATACCAAGATATTTAAAAATAGCAGTGGATATTGCTACAAGAATTGTATCTGGAAATTTAGTAGAAGGGGAAAAATTAAAAGGACGGTCTGTCTTGTCTACAGAATATAATGTTTCTTCTGAAACAATTCGCCGTTCCATGTCACTACTGTCAGATAAACATGTGGTTCAAACAAAAGCCGGAAGTGGCATTACAGTTTTATCACGTGAAAAAGCCGTAGAGTTTGTCAACAACTTTAAATCAGATGAAATCCTTCATAAAATGAATGATAATTTATCTCAGTTATTAAAAAAACGTCTACAGCTTGATGAAGAAATATCAAATGCTACAAAGCAAATTGCTGATATGTATAAATATATGCGGTCTGATTTAATTAATCCTGTAGAGATTATTTTACCAGAAAGTTCTCATGTGATTGGGAAAAGTATTGGAGAACTCCAAATATGGCATAATACAGGTGCGACCATTATAGGTATTATCCAAGATAAACAAATTATTATCTCTCCAGGTCCTTATTTTGAATTCACACCAAATGATAAAGTACTTATTGTTGGTGACGAACATGTTATTGAGCGTTTTAATGCATATATAAATGAATACCTATAGGGGAGAGAATATAAGTCTTATCTATCTTTTTATAATTAGAAATTGCTTTTTTCCGGTATCTCACTTATTATTGTTGCACTTAAAACAAGAATGGCTCCTACAATTTCACCAATCCCCATCCTTTCGCGTAATAGCACTGCTGAAAGGATGATTGCCACAACCGGGTCTATGTAACTAAACAAAGCAAAGGTCTGTGCTTTCAAATTTTTCATTGAGCCAAAATACAGGGCATAGGCAATTCCTGTATTTACTATACCAACTATAAAAAGCATTAAAACAACAAATGGCGTAAATGCAGTCTTGGATATTGTCTCCGTGAGAAATGTATAAGGTAATAAAACTACTGTCGCCGTACCAAGTTGCATAATTGTCTTATCATAAGCAGAAATTTCCTTAATTTTCTTATTCAAAATGATAACTATAGCATAAAATAAAACCGCACCAAGTCGAAGAATAATTCCTTTTAGCTCACTAATATCACTAAATCCAACTTTTAGAACACCTGAGATATGTATCATTCCACTCAAAGCAACCGCAATACAAGTTATCCCATTTATCCATTGGCATCCAGCGAACCGCTTGTTTGAC
>CAZUVQ010000108.1:0-4745 GCA_964623915.1 uncultured Oscillospiraceae bacterium | reverse complement strand
ATGGCAACAGGCAAGGTATTTGAGGTCATTGAAGTCGGCTATCTTGAGCCATATAACACCGTCGTATCCGAAGAGCTTTCTGCCGGTGACGTTGGTTTTATTTCTGCATCAATAAAAACAGTTGCAGACGTGCATGTGGGGGATACAGTTACTTTGGCAGATAACCCTGCATCTACACCTTTGCCGGGCTATAAAGCAGTTCAATCAATGGTTTTTTGCGGTATATATCCGGCTGACGGCGCGAAGTACGGTGACCTTCGGGAGGCTTTGGATAAGCTCAGGTTAAACGATGCCGCACTTTCGTTTGAACCGGAAACATCCGTGGCATTGGGTTTTGGGTTCAGATGCGGTTTTTTAGGTCTTCTGCACATGGAAATTATCGAAGAACGCATTGAAAGAGAGTATAACCTCGACCTTATTACAACTGCTCCCAGTGTTATATATAAGGTAATAAAAACAACGGGTGAAACAATTTTTGTAGATAACCCGACAAATTTACCGCACCCCTCTGAAATTGATTATATGGAGGAACCCTTTGTAAATGCCAACATTATGCTCCCCTCTGATTATGTCGGCAGTATTATGGAGCTTTGCCAGGAAAGGCGCGGTATTTATAAGGACATGAAGTTTATTGATGAGGGCAGAGCATCACTCCATTATGAAATGCCTTTAAATGAAATTATTTATGATTTCTTTGATGCGCTTAAATCACGCACGAAAGGCTATGCTTCATTCGATTATGAAATGCTTGGCTATGTAAAAAGTAACCTCTGCAAGCTTGATATATTGCTCAATGGTGATATTGTTGATGCATTAAGCTTTATTGTGCATACCGACAAGGCATACAAAAGAGCAAGAAAAATTGCGGAAAAGCTCAAGGATACCATACCAAGACAGCTTTTTGAAATACCTATTCAGGCGGCAATCGGCGGTAAAATAATTGCAAGGGAAACTGTAAGAGCAATGCGCAAGGATGTTTTGGCAAAGTGTTATGGCGGTGACATAACTCGTAAGAAAAAGCTTCTGGAAAAACAAAAGGAAGGCAAAAAGCGCATGAGGCAGGTCGGAAGTGTTGAGGTTCCGCAGGAAGCCTTTATGGCAGTTTTGAAGCTTGACTGATGGCTGGGGTGTATGTTCATATTCCTTTTTGCGTAAAAAAATGCTCTTATTGCGGCTTTAATTCATACGAGAGGAAGCTTTCTATTGCAGAGGAATATGTAAAAAAAATTGTATCTGAAATTAAAACATATAAAGGATTTGAGGCAGACACCATATATTTTGGCGGTGGTACTCCCACAGTGCTTGAATCCTCACAGATAATAATAATTCTCGATGCTGTTACAAAAAACTGCAATATCTTGAATAATGCTGAAATTACTATTGAAGCCAATCCCGGTACTTGTGATTATAATAAGCTTAATAATTTAAAAACGGCAGGCTTTAACAGAATTAGCTTTGGTTTGCAGTCAATGAATGATAATGAGCTTGTTGCCCTCGGGAGAATCCATACAGCAAAAGAGGGGATAGAAGCCGTAAAAACAGCACAAAAGGTGGGCTTTATTAATATTTCGGGGGATATTATGACGGCAATTCCCAGGCAAACTATTAAAAGCCTCAGAGAAACAGTGGATATTATGACAGAGCTTGGTTTAAAGCATATATCGTCTTACTCACTTACCGTTGAGGAGGGAACTCCTTTTCATCAAATGACAGATAAACTTTGTCTGCCTGATGAGGATACTGAGAGAGAAATGTACTACACAGTAAAAGACATGCTTGAAAACTCCGAGTTTAAGCATTATGAGATATCTAATTTTGCTCGGGAGGGCTTTGAATCCAGACATAACACAGGGTATTGGTCGGGGTGTGACTATATAGGGGTAGGTGCCGGAGCTCATTCTCTTTACAAAAACAAACGTTTTTCAAATGTATGCAATCTGAATGAATATATATATAATAATGATACTATAGCAGAAGTTTGTGATATGAATGAAGCAGAAAGAAAAAAAGAGTACTATATGCTGGGCCTTCGACAGATGTGCGGAGTGCGTGATGATGGCAACCCAAAGATTGATGAATTGATAAATAAGGGTTTGCTTGTCAGGGAAAACAACATGGTCAGGCTGACTCAAAGGGGTATTGACGTCTCAAATTTTGTTTTTTCGGAGCTGATGTAAATGGAAAATGTCTATAGTGAAGCATTGAAGCTTGCACTTTTGAAAAGAAGAACAAAAAAAGAAGTGGTTGAAAAGCTTGTAGATAAAGGCTTTGAGCATTCTCTTGCAGAGGAAGCAGCAGATTATTACATGGAAGCCGGATATATTGACCACAGGGACTATGCAAAAAGATATACACACGACTCTGTCAATATCAAGGGCTACGGGAAAGAAAGAATAAAGCTTGAGTTAAAAAGAAAAGGTATAGAGGATGAAATTATTGATGCGGCTCTTTCGGATATTGAATTTGACCTTGAGAGTCTTATGAAAAAAAGATTTCCGTCTTGTAGTGATGAAAAACAAATGAATAAAATATTTAATTTTTATTACAGAAGAGGGTTTACTCCGGAGGAAATTAAAAATGCATCCAAAAACCTTTATTCGGAAGGATTAGATTATGACTAAAGTTGGGTTTGTTTCTCTTGGTTGTTCCAAAAACCTTGTAGATACTGAAATAATGATTGGACAGTTAAGTGCAGCAGGATATGAAATAGTTGCTGATGAACAAAAAGCGGATATTATTATTGTCAACACCTGTGCTTTTATTGATTCTGCCAAGGAAGAGGCAATAAACACAATTCTTGAGATGGCACAGTTAAAGCAGCTAGGAAATCTTAAAAAGCTAATTGTAACAGGATGCCTGTCAGAGAGATATAAAGAAGAAATTCTAAAAGAGATGCCCGAGGTTGATGCTGTAGTTGGTATCGGAAGATTTAAGGAAATTTCAGAAGTCATTAATAGTGAGGATAAGATTTTTTTGGGAAACAAAGAGTGTTTGTATCCCGAAAAAGCCCCGAGAATAATAACAACGCCTAAATATATGGCTTATCTTAAAATTGCGGAGGGCTGCGATAACAACTGCACTTATTGTGCCATACCTATGATAAGGGGTAAATACAGGAGCAGAAAAATTGAAAATATTATCGCCGAGGCTGAAGGACTTGCGAAAAACGGTGTAAAAGAAATAATTGTTATAGCACAGGATACGACGAGATACGGTGAGGATATATACAAAAAAAAGATGCTGCCAGCTCTTTTGAAGAAGATTTCCAAGATTGACGGCATTGAATGGATAAGGGTTATGTATGCATATCCTGAAAGAATTACCGATGAATTATTATCTGTGATTTCAGAAAGCGAAAAGATTTCATCATACTTTGATATACCGCTTCAACATATAAATGACAGAATCCTAAAGAGGATGAACAGGAAATGCTCAAAGGATGAAATTTATAAGCTCATATCTAAAATCAGAGAAAAAATTCCCGAAGCTGTTTTAAGAACATCGCTGATAACAGGTTTTCCGGGTGAGACAGAGGAGGAATTTAATGAGCTGTGTGATTTTGTGAAATGGGCGAGGTTTGACAGGCTTGGCGTATTTGCTTATTCAAGGGAAGAAGGAACTCCGGCAGATAAGCTTGACAATCAGTTGCCGGACACTGTAAAAGCAAAGCGTGCAGATATTATTATGAAAATTCAGCAAGACATATCCGCACAAAAATGTAAAAAGAAAATAGGCACAACCGAAAGGGTGCTGGTTGAAGGTATATATAAAGATAAATACGTCGGAAGAACCATATCCGATGCTCCCGATATTGATGGGAAGGTCATCTTTACATCCGATAACAAAATACAACCCGGAGAATTTGTGTGTGTAAAGATAAACAATTCGGGTATATATGATTTGATAGGAGTCGAAACCGATGAATTTACCAAATAAGATTACTATGCTGAGAATAATTTTAATACCTATATATATGGTAGTGTATTTATATGCGCCGCCTGTTTTGATATTTACTGTTTCAGATGTGGTGTTTACATGGAAAGGAATAATTGCCGCCGCCATATTTTTAATAGCATCTCTTACGGACTTGCTTGATGGAAAAATAGCAAGGGAACAAAATCTTGTTACTAACTTCGGCAAACTTATGGACCCTCTTGCCGACAAGCTTTTAGTAACAGGTGCCCTCCTTTGTATGCTGAAATTAGGAACCTGCAATATATGGGTTGCAATGATTATTCTGACCAGAGAATTTTTAGTTACAGGCTTTAGGCTTGTGGCGGCATCGTCAGGATTTGTTATTTCAGCAGGAATGCTTGGCAAAATAAAAACAGCAACACAGATGATTACAATAATATTTGCAACAATAACAGGAGCGAATATGCTTGTTGAAGTTCTATTCTGGATTTCTGCGGTATTTACGGTAATTTCTGGCTATCAATATATACATGATAATGCCGGTTTTATAAAAGATATGAAATAAAAAGCAGGCGGAAATACCGCCATGAAGCGGTTAGTGTAATGCTTCGACAAAAAAGTCAAAAAACTTTCAAAAAAGTACTTGACAAAAGAGAGGTGAGAAGGTATACTAAAGAACGTTGCGCCACAGGAAAGACAAGAAGCATCACTTAAAAAAACTTTCGAAAAAGCTAAAAAAAGTGTTGACAATGAAGCGTAACAATGGTATAATAAGATTCCACTTTGGGAGTGGATTTGGACTTTGAAAATTAGATAGCGTAAAAGGGCTC
>CAZUVQ010000107.1:0-4861 GCA_964623915.1 uncultured Oscillospiraceae bacterium | reverse complement strand
TGGTAATATTAAATGCCACTTCGCATCCCTCGGGAGCTGCACTAACCGATCCCAGTGTAAGAAAAATTGAAATCGATAAAACAAATAAACTAATTTTTTTTATCAAGCAAATTTTCATTATTATTTTTCCTCCCTATCATCTTGTAAATATAAGTTCACGGAATCTTTCTTCAAAACTGTCGTCATAAGTATACGTAAATCCTAAATATTTAACTCCTACTTTATCAAGGAAGCTTCTGTCTACATATACACCGCCGTCAATCACTTCCGGTTTAGCATCTAATACTATAGTTTCATTTCCAACGAAAACTCGCTTGTCTCCAACAGAAAATCTTACAATAATACCATCCGAATTTGTAAATTCAAATTGTGTATCCGATATAGCCTCAAAGGTTGCCATTGTAACAGCTTTTAATGTATCGGTAGAAACATATGGTATATAATTAATTATTACAGGTGCGTTCTGTGTTTCAAGCTTATAATCATTTAAAGTTACATTAACATAATTTTTCTGAATTAACCTTTCTTCTGTACCGTTAATTTTTCCGGTATCGGAATCATCATCTGCATAAGTCGAATAAATTATGTTCTCACCGGGGGCTGCAAGTGTTAATGTTCCGTATGATTCTGTATTGTTGTAGTTGTCCGAAGCACCACACCATACCTTGTTTCCCATAAAAGTACCATTGTCATTATCATCAAACTGAACATCAAAACCAATTTTGGCCCCGTTTTCAGGTGCTATTCCAACAATCGACCATGGAATTGCCATTTCAGCAGTCCAACCATTTTCATTCTGCTCAAATGCAACATTCACATCATAGATATTACTATACATTGTTTTTGAGCCTTTTATATAACCTGCAAATAACTGTTTATCTTCACCAACTACGATTGGTCCCTTTTTCTTATTTGATGGATTAATAAACACCTCGAAGCAATCATTTTGGTAAACTTTATCATTCGGATAGGATATAAAATCATCTTCTGCCTTGGCTGCAAAGTAAAGGTAATCATTATCCCACATAACTCCAAACCCCGTAACACTTGTAGGCAAGCCCGATACTACCTTATCGGCAAGCAGATCTATGTTCCAACCGCTTTCTTCTAAATTACCGTCAATCGTAATTTTTTCCGTTGTATGCCTAGCCATTGCCTCTTTTCCGACTTTATGCATTGATTTGCTATCGGCAGTATACTTTAAATCAATGGTCTGCTCAGCAATGTTTTGATATTTATCAGTTGCTTTTATAACAACTTTATCCTCATTTTCTTTAAGCGGTACAATTGCACTAAAGGATAAATTCTCATTTACAATTGCCTGTGCTCCATTAAACTCAAGTGAGTTAAGCGGCTCTGAAACTGAGCCTTTTATAAATACTTCAAGTTGATTTGCGGTTGTTGGTGCATTATCTATAATAACCGTAGGTTTAATACTGTCACAGAATATATTGAATTTTTTTGCTTCCGAGCTGTTACCATCGTTATCAGCTGCATGAATTTCAAGCACATTGTCGCCTTGATTGAGCTTAACATCAATACTGAAATTCAAATCGTCATCTATCGTCTTCTCATTCTCATTAACATATATTTTCCCCCCGGCATTTGTCTTTCCTGTTATTGTCAGAACATCGTTGTTTACTTCGGAGGCAAAAGTATTGATGTCAAAGCCAACATATTTTGGATTGTAATTAATAACCAGTTTTTTATTCTTGGTTGTGTTTCCTAATTCATCAATCGATTCTGAGGCTACAGTCATTTGATCTTTAACTGTAAAATTAAATTCCGCTTGATTATCTACTGTGTTTTTTGACGAAAACCCAATATTAATTTTTGCAGGCTCATCTGTATTTGCAATAAGTTTAACATTACTGTTTCTTACATTAAATGCACCATCAGCATAGAACGAATCTTTGACCTCAAAGCTTGTTGCGGGACCGGACACATCCTTGTTTGTTGTAACAATAATATTAACACTGTTTGCAGGTGCATAGAGTTTTGATATTTCTTCGTTGTTAATGTTATATTTATTTTCTTGAATAACCTGCCAATTTTTCGCGTCAACATAATATTGTGTGGCAGAGGTACCAGGTATATTGTGCATATTGTAATACTTTGACTCGTAGCTCGTATTAAGCAAAATCATAGTTGTTTTTTCAGGGGTTGAAAAAGCAACCATATCTGCCTCTCCGCCGATTTGATCCGTAAGTGATTCGTCGTCATCACAAAACATTCTGTGTACAATCGAGCCATACTCAACATTTCTTGTAAGAAGACAGTACATATCGCCAAGTGGCGTATGTATATAATCTGTTGCTCCATCTTTGCCGTATCCAACACCAAAAAGTGCCATGTTAACATAACCAGAAGTTTCATTCGCATGACCGTAATCACTATATGTAGTACTTACCGTATCCATATGCTGAAACTGAAACCAAGTATCACACCCAACCCACGCAATATCACCGCACATACGTCTAAATTGATTTATGAGCGAGCCAAGCAAATGTATTCCATTTGCATACTTCATATCTCCATTGTATGATAAATGCATTGAACATGTCTCGGTAGACCATATTTGCATACCTAAATCAGATGTGCCCTTTCGTACTGTTTCAATAATTTCAGGTGTTATACTCGGGTTGCCATATGTGTGATACGAAAAAATTTTACAAATTCTTGCATAATCAGGATTGTTTCTAAAAAACTCAAAATTCTTTTCGCCATAATACGCTCTTCCCCTGTACAGTCCATTCAAATCCGGAGCAGATATAAGAACATCCGTAAAGCCCTCTGCGTCAAGCTTTTGACGCCAAATGAGGCATAATCTCATATACCGTTCAGGATAACATCCTTCACCCTCGGGTTCATTCCAAGGCAATATTGCATAAGGCAATGGTGCTCCCCTTTCAGCAATACGTCTTATAATTCTCATTCCATCCTCGACATGTGCCTCTTCATTTTCAGGTGCAAGATTGTTTTTACCTGTTGTTAAACAATGTATTGCCAGTGGATAACTCTGGGTATATATATATTTGTCAATGCCCATTTCTGCAAGCGGCATAATCGTATTATCAACATATTCATCAACGACTTCCGGCTTGAAAACATGATCTTGTGTATAAATTCTATTTGATTGAAATCTCGCCCGATATATTGATATTCCGCTATTTTGAGCAATGTATGTACACACCGCAGGATACTGACCGATCTTACCGCCCGGTTCGCCGTCAAAGTGTGTTCCCTACCGCTCAAAGATCTGTTGCTTTTCATCGTCATATTGGATATTGTATGTTTTAATATCCTTTTCGTTTGCCGAAGCAAGAAAAACATTTAACGGAAATATAAACAACAATGAAAGCACTATTGCTACTACTTTTTTAATCGCCATTCAAACTTACCTCCCTAAACTATAATCTATAAGAAATATTTAATTTAATAATTATCGTCTTTTATTTCATTATTTTCTTTGGTATTACCTGTATAAGCTCCATTATAACATTCAATATTTCATCATTATGCATTTTCAACATCTTAAATAATATTTAGTATCTCCGCTGTTGTCGCCCTATCAATATGTTATGCATTGGACGTCTTGCTTCTGTTATTTGCATTATATGGTTCTTTACTCAATTTATTTAATATTTTATGAGCATTAATCAAAGCACCTTTTACAGGTGATTCATTAAGCACTGTCAAATCAACATTATTTACATCTTCTAAAGCACGGGTCAAATAACGTATTGTCATTGGTTCTTTGGTTAAACTTCCGGCAGCTATAACCTTCACCTTTTCAGCTTTTACCTTATTTGCGGCTTTTTTTATGGCATCTCCCGTAATTCTCATGCTATTCTTGATTATTTCTATGCATACGGCATCATTATTTTTAGCACATTCAAATACAAGTGGGCAAAACGACGCAATAATTTTTTTTCCACCGTCATACAATTTTCCAACAAGAGTCTGGACATCGGGATAGTCCTTCAAAACAGCATCAATAAAACAAGTATACTCTCCCAAGTCATCAATACTACGAAAGCCTGCAGCAAATGCATCACGAGCTATGCTGTACCCACTTCCTACGTCATCAAAAAGATGGCCCCAGCCACTCATTCTCCCTTGAATTCCATCGTGTTGGGTAACGATGCAGCTACCTGTACCCATTATGATAATAACACCATCATCATCCCCAAGGCTGGCAGAAAAAATATTCTGTGTATCACTTCCATTTTTGAAAGCATTAAAACCAAAACCATTAAAAAACTTCTCCAGCTCCCACTTCATACTCCCTGAGGTTCCGCCCGAGATTCCTGCATACATTACAACATCAGAGAAATGGACTGCCTCGCACACCTCATATATTCCCTTTCTAAGTATTTCTTTTGCTGTACCTATACCAGAATCAAAAGGGTTGCATCCGCAACTCGTCAATTTTCTTATTACATTAAGATTCTCATCCGAAAGCACATAATCTGTTTTTGTTCCACCACCATCAATACCCAATAAATATGTACATTTATCACGAAATAGGTCGTCAATGCTTACATTGAACATTGCCGAAATTTTGTATAGAATATTTATATTTGGTATAGAACCAGCCCGTTCCCATTTACTTATGGTTTTTTCGGAATAGCCCAACTTGTCCGCAAATTGTTTTTGTGTTAATCCCGAATTCACACGTAAGCGATTAATATTGTAAGAAAATATTTCTTCATATGTATCCATTAAATGCACCACACCCTAACTATTTACATTATATTTGTAGTATATCACACCAAAAGTATCATGTAAAGCTATTTGTGTTAGTGTTTGCGCGTGTAACTCTACCGGCAGTAGTTGACAATTTTAACTTTATTGCTTA
>CAZUVQ010000106.1:0-4903 GCA_964623915.1 uncultured Oscillospiraceae bacterium | reverse complement strand
ATGTTGTAAAGGTAGGCGACATAGTAAAGGTTAAAGTTTTGGATGTTGATGCGGCAAGAAAAAGAATTTCGCTTACAATGCGTGATTTATAAAAATTTTGTATGATAAAATAATGCTTGAAAAATATATACTTTGATTATATAATAAATCATTAATAATAAGAAACTATAAAGTTTGAGGTTTTAGTATGCTTGCAAAAGTTAAAAGCTCCGGTCTTGTGGGCCTTACGGGACATATTATTGACGTGGAAGCTGATGTTTCTATGGGATTGCCTGCCTTTGAAGTGGTTGGTCTTCCCGATGCTGCCGTAAAAGAGTCAAAAGAGCGTGTCCGTGCTGCAATAAAAAACTGTAATTATGACTTTCCGTCAAGAAGATACACTGTAAATTTAGCACCGGCAAACCTTAAAAAGGAAGGTCCTGCCTTTGATTTGCCAATTGCAATAGGTATTCTTTCGGCAACAGAGCAGCTGAGGGCATCTACAGAAGGATATGTATTTATCGGTGAGCTTTCTTTATCGGGAGATATACGAACTGTAAAAGGTGTTTTACCCCTTGTTATGAGTGCCGTAAAGGATGGATATAATAAATTTATTGTTCCCACCGGCAATGCCGCAGAAGCAGCAATGGTTGAAGGTGCCAGTGTTTACGGAGTAAAAAACCTATTTGAGGCATGCGAATTTTTGGAGGGAAGGCAGGGAATACCATTTGAAACAGTGGATTTAGACGAGCTTTTTCATACAAAACAAGTTTATCCCTTTGATTTTTCAGAAGTAAAGGGACAGGAAAATGTAAAAAGAGCTCTGGAGATAGCCGCCGCAGGAAGCCACAACTGTCTAATTATAGGTTCGCCGGGCTCCGGAAAAACAATGCTTGCACAAAGGATACCGTCCATTTTGCCTGATTTAACACTTGAGGAGGCACTTGAGGTAACTAAAATACATAGTGTTGCAGGGCTGTTAAAAGAAAATTCTCCACTTGTTACGGTGAGGCCTTTCAGAAACCCACATCACAGCATTTCAACCATAGGGCTTGTGGGTGGTGGCTCTGTGCCAAAACCGGGTGAGTTGTCACTATCGCATTGCGGTGTTTTGTTTCTTGATGAGTTGCCGGAGTTTAGGCGGGATGCAACAGAGGTTATGCGTCAGCCCATTGAGGACGGTGTTATTAATATTACACGTGTTGCCGCCAGCATATCATACCCATGCAAAATGATGCTTGTTGCGGCCATGAACCCATGTAAATGCGGATATTACGGGGACAGAACGAAAAAATGCCATTGTTCCGAAGCATCTGTTCAAAGGTATTTAGGAAAAGTAAGCGGACCGTTGCTTGACAGAATTGATATTCAGACGGAAGCAGCAAGCGTTATGTATGCCGATATGCAGAAAATTGCCCCTGAAAGCTCAGAGGACATAAAAAAAAGAGTTATTATGGCAAGAAATATTCAAACAGAAAGATATAAGGGTGAGTGCTTTTTCTCAAATGCAGACCTTTGTGGAGCAAGCATTGAAAAATACTGTGTGCTTGATAATGATGCAAAAGGATTAATACGCAATGCATTTGAATCAATGGGGCTTAGTGCAAGGGCACATTCACGTATTTTAAAAGTTTCAAGGACGATTGCCGACCTTGATGGTGCCGATATAATAAATGAGCTGCATATTGCAGAAGCTATACAATACAGAAGCCTTGACAAGAAATTTTGGAAGTAACAAGGAGACAATGCATGAAAACAGATATACAAATTGCAAGAGAGAGTATAATGAGACCTATTGCTGAAATAGCAAAAAGGCTTGATATAGATGAAGATAACCTTGAATTATACGGTAAATATAAAGCAAAGCTGTCCCCCAAGCTATGGGATAAAATTAAAAGCAGAAAAGACGGAAAGCTTGTGCTTGTTACTGCTATTACACCTACGCCGGCAGGGGAAGGAAAAACCACTGTTTCAGTAGGTCTTGGTCAGGCACTTTGCCGTGTTGGCAAAAATGCCGTTGTTGCCCTTCGTGAACCGTCGCTCGGTCCTGTTATGGGAATTAAAGGCGGAGCGGCAGGCGGCGGCTTTTCTCAGGTTGTTCCAATGGAGGATATAAACCTTCATTTTACGGGAGATTTACATGCTATTACCTCAGCAAACAACCTTTTATCGGCTATGATAGACAATCATATTCAACAGGGCAATGAACTCTTAATTGACCCAAGGCGAATAGCATTTAAAAGAGCTATTGATATAAATGACAGAGTTTTGCGAGAAGTTGTGGTGGGGCTTGGCGGCAAGGTCAACGGTATACCAAGAGAAGATGGATTTCAGATTACAGTTGCCTCGGAAATCATGGCTGTTTTATGCCTTTCAGGGGATTTAACTGAGCTTAAAACTCGCCTCTCTAAAATGGTGATAGGCTACAATTACAATGGCGAGCCCGTTACCTGTAAAGATTTAAAGGTAGAGGGAGCTTTAGCGGTTTTATTAAAGGATGCAATAAAACCAAACCTTGTTCAAACTCTTGAAAACACTCCCTGTATAATTCACGGCGGTCCGTTTGCAAACATTGCTCATGGCTGTAACAGCATAGAGGCTACAAAATACGCTTTAAAGCTTTCAGATATTTGCGTTACGGAAGCAGGCTTCGGAGCGGATTTGGGGGCGGAAAAGTTTTTTGATATAAAGTGTCGCTTTGCAGGTTTAAATCCTGATGCCGTAGTTCTTGTGGCTACTGTGCGTGCACTAAAGTATTTAGGCGGCATACAAAAAGCTGAGCTTACTAAAGAGAACGTAACTGCACTCAAGCAAGGCTTGCCAAATCTTACAAAACACATTGAAAACATAAAGTCTTTCGGGCTTCCCGTCATTGTTGCAATTAATAAGTTTTTTGCGGACACTCAGGCAGAAATTGAGGAAATAGAAAAGCACTGTGCTTCAATAGGTGTCCCGTGTGAGGCTTGTGAAGTATTTGAAAGGGGCGGCGAAGGCGGAGTGAATCTTGCACAAAAGCTTCTGCCGCTGTTAGATGCAGAATCTGATTTTAAGCCGTTATATCCCCTTGACATCGCGCTTGCCGAGAAAATTGAGACAATAGCTACAAAAATATATGGTGCCGACGGTGTTGATTATCTTCCGGCAGCCCTTAAAACACTAAAACAATTTGAGGAAATGGGCTATGGAGATTTAGCTGTTTGTATGGCAAAAACACAGTATTCGCTTTCTGATAATCCTTCTTTATTGGCAAGACCTAAGGGATTTCGCATAACAGTGCGTGAAGCGAGGCTGTCAGCAGGTGCCGGCTTTGTAGTTGCACTTACAGGGGATGTTATGACGATGCCCGGGCTTCCAAAGGTGCCGGCCGCTACAAAGATTGATATAGATGAAAACGGAATAATAGAAGGGCTGTTTTAATTGATTTACTTATCACAAAACACACAAGATACAGAAGGCTTTGCACAATCTCTTGCAAATAAATATCCGCCACCTCATACTTTTTGTTTAAAAGGTGAGCTTGGTGCAGGAAAAACTGCACTAACCCGCGGACTTGCCCGTGGTTATGGATACGAGGGCAGGGTTACAAGCCCAACATTTACAATAATGAACGTCTATGAAGGAAAAACGAAAATCCATCATTTTGACCTATATAGGTTAACAGATGAAGATGAGCTTTTTGATATAGGATTTGAGCCCTCAGAGAAAGGCGTAATAACGGTTATTGAATGGTTTGACAGCTTTGCCCATCTTTTTGACGAAGACAGAACAACACTCATAGCAATAACGAAAGATGACAATGATGAAAACAAAAGGCAAATCGAGGTAACTGAATTTTCCGGAAAGGTCAAGGGTTAATCATAATGGTAATATTGGGATTTGAATGTTCGGCAGTTGCCGCCGGTGCCGCCATAGTGCGTGACGGTGTTTTGTTATCTGAATGTTTTTTAAATGCAGGGCTGACGCATTCACAAACGCTGATGGTTTTAGCTGATAGCGTGTTAAAAGGTGCTAATATTGAAGCTAAAGAAGTGGATGTTTTTGCAGTATCAAACGGTCCCGGTTCGTTCACAGGTCTTAGAATAGGCGTTGGCAATGTTTTAGGGCTTGCAATGGGAGCGGAAAAGCAAGTGTGCGGTGTTTCGCCACTTCTTGCGCTTTGTTATAATGTTCCGTGCTATAAAGGTTTGATTTCTCCGATTATGGATGCAAGGCGGGGAGAGGTTTATAACGCTGTATACAAATGGGAGAATGGGGAAATAAATGAAGTTGTACCCATGAGGGCACTTCCGGTAGAAAAACTAACAGAAGAACTATGTGATGGAGCCTTGTTTTTAGGTGACGGTGTAAGGGTACACCGTGATAAAATTACAGAAATTTTAGGGCAAAAGGCAGAATTTCCCACTGATAATTTATTGTATCAGAGGGCATCCTCAATAGCTTATGCGGCACAAAAGCTGCCGCATATAAATTACAATGAGCTAAAGCCTATTTATATAAGAAAGCCACAGGCAGAACGTGAAAGAGAGGAGAGGGAAAAGGTTGGAAAATAAAAAAATTGCCATAGGTAGTGACCATGGAGGGTTTATTCTCAAAAGCAAAATCATCAAACACCTTGAAGATATGGGGTTTGTAGTTGAAGATTTTGGCTGTGACAACGCTGATAGCTGTGACTATCCCGATTATGCATTTCCCGTTTCGGAAGCAGTGGCAAAAGGCAAGTTTGACAGGGGAATTCTCATATGCGGTACAGGAATTGGAATGTGCATTGCTGCAAACAAGGTAAACGGTATTCGTGCAGCTGTTGTAACTGAATCCACATCGGCAGGGCTTACAAAGGAGCATAATAACAGTAATATTCTTTGTCTCGGTGCAAGAATTACAGGTGAAATACTGGCACTTGAGGCTATTGATGCATGGCTTTTTG
>CAZUVQ010000105.1:0-5274 GCA_964623915.1 uncultured Oscillospiraceae bacterium | reverse complement strand
CAAAAAATCCAAGGATACTTTCGGTTGCCGTATTTTCCTTTTCATTTGCTTATCTGCTGTCCTTCTTGTTTGAGGGACAGGTGCTTTACGGTTTGCTAAGCCATGTCAATGTACCGCCTAATACTTACATTTTAAGCGCCGTTATCGCTCAATTAGCAGGATTGCTTACCTGCGGCTTTTTCATACATACACCAAAGGCAGCAAAGTACGCTCTGTGGAGTGGTTTGCTAATTTGCCTTTTTGTCACGATACCGTTTTTCTTTCAGCCTACTGTACTATGGATTGCGGGGCTTATTGTTGCGGCTTACGCTTCCGGCTGTGCGGTTGCGGCATGGGGATATTTTCTCAAAGCATTTACACCTAAAAACCAGCGCATCAAAACCTGTGCTGATGGCCTAATTTGCTCTAATTTGCTTATGATTGCAGTAAATATGGCTGCTATACATATATCACCCTTTCTGGGGCTGGCTTTTGCTGTGATTTGTCTTGTGTTGGGTATAGCATTTGCTTTGGCACTTCCGATTGATATGGATTGTGTTGGGACAGAAGAAATAAAAGGCAGGCAGTACGGCGGCGTGTGGCGTCCCCTGCTTTTGCTATGTCTATTTGTCTTTGTTATCACCATCAATTCAGGACTCATGTATCAGGTACTGAACCCCGCCTTTGTGCACCTTACAGATTTGACAAGTTGGTATTGGGCCGTACCATATATTGTTGCACTTGCAGTTATGCGTAGTCTTCCACCCAAAGCGCACCGTTCAAAAATTTTGTATGTAGGAATGGCTATGATTATAGCATCGTTCATCAGCTTTATGCTATTAGGACGTGATGAAAAAGCCTATTTTGTTGTAAACACCCTAATGCTTGGTGCCTGTGGTGTTTTTGATTTGTTCTGGTGGAGTATTTTAGGTGAAATGCTTGACTATACCGAAAATCCCGCGCAGGTGTTCGGCATCGGCCTATCAGCTAATGTGGGGGGTGTTTTGTGTGGCGGTGTTATTGGAATGGCAGTAACATCAATTCGACTTCCCGGTGCCGAGATTGCGGTCATTGCCCTTACAGTTGTGTGCATGACATTGGTTATAATTCCTCCGCTAAACCGCCGGCTTGTATTGCTCTTAAAAAGCCATGCTTATCTTGCCGCCTATGACCATAAGACAAGTGCTGAGCAAACCACATCAATGAACTGCATACAAACCCTTGACCCGCTGACTGTTCGGGAGCAGGAAGTTTTACAATTGATTCTTTCAGGCAAGCCGAACCGTGAAATAGCGGGCGCATTATCTATCAGCGAGAGCACCGTCAAGACTCACGTGCGAAACATCTTTTCAAAATATGATGTACAAAGCCGTGCAGAGCTTATCAGTCTCCTTCTAAAAAACCAAACAGGTAATGACCACTAAAGCAGCAAAATACTGCCTCTCATACTTTAGTATGAGAGGTTTTTTTCTATAATTTCATACTTTTTGATGATTACTTTTCCGTTGTGTTTAATATATGATAGAAAAAACTGATAAAATAAGTAAAGGATGTTGTGGTTTATATTTAATAAAATTATCTGTTTATTAATAGTTATCGGAATGCTTCCGGCGTTCTGTGTTACCGGGCATGCAAGCAGTGAAAAGCCGCGCATAACGGGAAGCGCTTCCGACCCTCTTTCAGGTTACTATGTTATTTATGAGCATAACGGAAACTCCTATCGGAGTGATGAGATGGGCAGTGCTTTCAACCGCAATATGTGGCGACTTCTAGACGATACTGAGCGACAAAAGGTAGTGTCGGCACTAAGCTACCGTAGCCAACGTGTATCCCAGTTTGGATCAGACGGAAATGACCTAATTATGGACTGGTACAAGGAGAGTAATGAATGGTCACAGGCGAAGCGACAATGGGAACAAAAGCTGTCCGGCAGGCACTTCCCTGCTCTTGAAAGCTTTTACAGCGGAAGTCTGCCTGGGTACTACCCTTGCTATAATATTCAGCCACCCCAGTACAATATCGGCATGAACAAAGCCCTCTATGATGATTTTTACGAAAAAAAAGCGGAAATGGGTGACTATTGGAACATCGGAAAAACAGCGTACGGCGTTTTAGGCAGACTAAAGGGAAAACAGGTGACTGTGGCGGTGAACTTTGGCTCAAAGGAAATCATCAAAATGCTGACAGATACATATTTTATGCCTGCCGCAACGCGAGGTGCAAAGCCGATTAGTGATGCCTTGGGGCAGGCGCTGGGCATTGCTGCCGACCAAGGAATGGGAATGCTGTCCGCTCCTCCTTCCCCGGGAGAGCAGATTGCCAGCATAGAAAAACTGATTGATGACTGTAAGTCCACTGCCGATACGGTTATGAATGACAAACTGCCCACGGCAGCAGATGAGCTTTGCGATATATTGCGTTTAATCAACGAGGATGCACAGCGGTACAGCGATGAATATGCGCAGCAGCAATCACAGCAGCATGAGGCAAGTCAAGAAAAGCAGTTTCAAACGGAGAATATTATAGCCACATCATATCAGCAGGCGACCGCTGATGTAAATCAGCAGCTTTCCCTAACCGCTCTTACCAATACGCACGTGCCGACAAAAGGCGATGCAGGTGCTAACGAAAATGACTACATCACTTACCGCAGCTGGTTCACAGGACAGGTGAGCGGGCTTATGTCGCAAATACGCATGGAGTTTTATTCGCTTGCGTCCGAATATGATGCACTTTGTGACGAGTATGATGAATATAAGGATTCTATTTTGGCGGAAGCCATGCTCGAAACCCTGCCTAATAGTGCGTATGAGCTTTCTATGCACATATATACAAGGCAAGAACGATTCCTTCATCCGGTAGCCGGAATGCCCGATATGTATCGCAAAATGATTGATATAATTCCCGAGGATGCCTTTTGGGATTTTTCTACCGACTTATTTACCTATTACGGCTACGCTGAGAGTGTCCCGTACTTCGTTATTGTAAGAGACCGATTTTTTAATGAGGACGAGGAAGAGTATAGGGATTTGATTGAAGAATACGAGAATTTTGCAGAGGCGCTTCAATCGGCTATGGAATATGAAAATGAATTTTTTGCGGCTCTGTCTGACGTACATGGCAAAATAACGGCGCTTAAGGGAAAGATAACAGCTCTTGAAAGCCTTTATCAAAGCCGTACAAACCCTTCGAGTTATGGTTGGTACACCGCACCCAGCGCTGCTACCGTAACCGAGTTCTTCACTCCGCTTTATCCTGCCGAAAGCAATGTGTATCCGTCGTCAAATATTGCTGCATTTATAACAGCCTGTAAAAATGAGTTCCGCTTTTATTACACGGCGGAGCAACAATGCCAAAACTATATCACAAAATATTCACAGTGTATGGATGATTTGCCCTTAATAAAAGCCAATTATACCAACACCTTGAACGAATACCTCGGCACAATAGCTGATTTGGGTGCGCAATATGACATTGCCGCGGCAAATTATGAAAATGCCATATCACAGGTTTATTCGTCCATCAAAGGCATACGGGAAGCTGAAAACGAATATATAGGCAGCTATTATACCTCTTCATATACTTATGATGGTAAGTTTATTAGCAATATATCCGCTTACCCGCTTATGGATATGAGAAAGATACAAGACGATATAGACTCATCTTCCAACAAAGAGACTGAAAGGCAGCGCATACTAAATACGTTAAAATCCCTTAAAAGTCAGGAAGAAGCACACTTGCGCCGGTTCGAG
This sequence comes from uncultured Oscillospiraceae bacterium, assembly GCA_964623915.1. Lineage (GTDB taxonomy): Bacteria > Bacillota > Clostridia > UMGS1883 > UMGS1540 > CAZUVQ01. Next base: position 1,543 of record CAZUVQ010000105.1, on the reverse strand, counting down.
ACAGCTAAGGCGCATCAGCAGTATTATGGTGACGAGCTTAGCCGTATATCGGCAGCTTTAGGGCTTAGCAACATCGGTCAAAAAGCAAGCGTGCTATATGTACTTGGGGAATCAGATATTGAAACATTATCTGAAATTATGTATCGCTTGTTCCCTGATTATAATGCCCGAGATTTAGTGACTAACTATTCTGTTGAAAATGTAAATGGAAGCAACCTGCACCACGCAATAGAAATGCTTGAGGGAAAGACTGAGAACTATTATAAACTCCAGCATTATAAGAGAAAAATCAGCGAACCGCAGACGAGTCCCTCGGGAGCCATGTTGCTTGCAAGCTCTGGTGGCATAAGCGAGAACATGGCAAAAAGCGTTTATAAAGCTTCGCAGGGCATCTATCTAAGCGGCATAACATCAACAATAACCTTTGCGCAAGAAAATATACAGTCGGATTATTTTGCACTTCTTGATGCACTGGAGCAAACAGGCATCGATTACACTGAGGAACCTGTGCCGGTTATTCGAGTTACCGACGTTGTCTGTGACAACGGTGAAATAACCGCAGCCATTGAAAATGAAAGTGGCGGGAGCGTTGAAAACGCCTCTGTCATCCTTGCGGAATATGCAAGCAATGGTGCATTAATTCGAATGTCTTTTCAGAAGGTAACAAAAATTGATAATCTTTATTCCGAAACAAAAACTTTCTCTACTCACGAGGGAGCATTACGCTATAAAATAATGCTGTGGCAGGATATTGCCCGTTTATCTCCATTGGCCGGTGTCTATGACAGTACATTGCATTAAAAGAAACAATGAGGTGTGAATGATGAAAACAATTAAAATGCTAAGAAACTTTTTTGCGTTGCTGTTTGCCCTATGTCTGCTTCTTACGGGCTGGTTCGTATCTTCAAATATGCTGCATGCCTCCGTAGTATCTGGAATTGTGAGTGCCTTGTGTATGATTCTTTTTGGTTTTCAAGGGCATCTGCTTTTCAAAGCTCGTCTTATTTTAGATAACCGCATCCTTACAGTTCCGTCAGCCATTATTGTGCAAGAGGAAAGCAACAAAGAACACACAGTTGATGAAACAGTAGTTTCAACCTTTGGTGCACTGGTGGGAGACAGGGTTTATAAATGGGGTTGCGACGGGATAAATGGTGCTCGTTTAATAAGTATTAAAATAGACAAATTACGGATTGCGCTTACCTTCGGAAGCAAGGTACAAACCCTGAAATTGGAGTTGCTTCATGGCTTAGATAATACAGAAAAGGTTTCGCAGGTGAAACAAAAGTTTCTTCATGAAACAGGTGTAGATGCGACGGTTAGCGGTTGGTAAAAATATCACTTGGCAAGGAAAGGATAGGATAAAATGAACATCAAACCAAAAATCAGAAGTATGGCATTGTTATTAGCTGTTGTTATTACAATTTCCCAGGTGCCCTTAACTGTTTTAGCAGAGGAGGGCGAAGGAGAGGTAAAAATTATTAATACTGCCGGTGCAGTTTGGGGAGCTTTCGGTCAATATGTGGAATACGAAATAGACGGC
>CAZUVQ010000104.1:0-5306 GCA_964623915.1 uncultured Oscillospiraceae bacterium | reverse complement strand
GAATAGCACCCAAAGTCAATACCTTTTTTTAAAAAAAATTAAATATAAATCATTCCCTTTTTTCATATATTCTCGCATATACAAACCCGTTTTCCACACTGATTCCAATCCTTACATTTTCAACCGAAATGTTTAAAAATCGTAGATCAAGCGTGCCCCACGATACTGCGGCATCCCTCCCCATTTCTATATATTTTACTTCACGGCTGTGACTGTGACGTTCTGTTATTTTCATTCCTGCCGCCAGTGCCGCATTATAAAGTGTACTGCTTATTTGACATACACCGCCGCCGACTGCACATCCGCTTTCATCTCCTATTAAAATGGAAGCCTCCTCATATCCTTTTTCTTTTGTTCTTCTCCCTACTGTTTCGTTAAATGAAAAGTCTTCTCCGGGAGATATCTGCACTCCGTCAAGTACACTTGCACACAAGGTCAGATTTTTGACACGACTTTGATCCGTGTCAAAAATCTGAGTATAATATGAGCCTGTTTCATAATACTCTTGTTCGTTAGGCTCTTGGCTTTTTTTTGTAGTGCTATTATCGCCTTGCTTTGCACATCCTATTACAAGTAACAACAAGGCAACAGATAACACTTTTTTCATACAAATCTCACCGTCATATATAAAGCTACCAAAATAAAAGCTGAGGTTATAACAAACCATATAGATTTACTCTGCTTTTTTTTTGCTTTTACCCTATCTGCATAACCCATTTTTCTGAAATACTCGTTGATTATACTTTCGGCTTCCGAAACAACATCTGATTCTACTGTTTTTTCCCTGTCTTGGGTAAATACATCTGAAAGGAATAGCTCCTTAAAATTCTTAAGTACAAAAAACCTTTTCATTTTTTTATTCATAGCACACTCCTGTTTAATAAGTTCAAAGGTATTTTATACATATTTTTAAATTTTATACAGATATTTCCTCATCAATAAATGCGACTACAACAGTCATATCATCATTTACAATATCTGCATTTAAGTGTTTTGCTGTTTTTAATACTTTTTCTGCAAGTTCTGCGGAATTGTTTCCTTTATGAGATCCCAATAAATCAATAATTGTTTTCTCAGTTCTGGAGTTTAATATACCGTCTGAAACAAGCACAATAAAATCTCCGCCTTTTAGTTTAACCTTTTCTCTGTCCGGTTCAGTGTTCGCAAAAACACCGGCAGGCAAAGCTGAGGCTTTAACTGTTTTTACACAATCATCCCTTTTTATAAAGCTGTTGGCTGCACCTAATTTAAAAAACTCCACCTCTTTGTGTTTTGTATCAATCAACGCTAAATCCACCGTGGCGAATGATGTTTCGGAAGATTTGAGCACTAAAACAGAGTTTACCATGTCAAGCGTGCTTTCAATATCAAATCCTCCCTTTTGCATACCTCTGATTATATCCATAGTTGCCCGGCTGTCTGCACTTGCTTTTTCACCGTTTCCCATACCATCACTTATGGCTAACAGCATATTGCCGCCGTCAAGACTTATACATTCGGCCGTGTCACCGTTTACAGGATTTAGTTCCTTTGCTTCACTAATCACCCCTGTACTTACACGAAGTTTTGGTGCAGGTATAAGCGTCATGCTACTTTCAGTTAAGTTAGTACACATCACATCACATTCCATGATTTCTCCTGCAGCTTTTGCTATTATTTCCGTATATTCATATCCTTCTTTAAATAATATTTCTGCCCGAAAGCTGTTTTTTGAACCGTTGATAATAGTAACCCCTGTAACAGGAACACCTTTTTCTGAAAGAGCTACCATCAAGCTGCTTTCATTTGCCGTGTTAAAAGAAACACCGGATCGCGCTGCTTTTTCAATGATTTTGAGCTGTTCTGCCACTAAATGAAGCTGTCTTGCCAGAATAACTCTGCTTTCCGTGACACGTGTTTCCCATAGCCTGTCCACCTTGAATACATCATACATTGAATTGAAGGTGTTTACAATTTTATCTCTGTTTCTGCATTTTTTCTGTAACTCATCGGGTATATCTCCTGTTTTAATAATTCCTTTTTTTTCACATATCTCCAGCATCACAAAAAGCGAAGTATATGTTCTGTGGAATTCCTTTCTCCAGCAAGTGCCCATTCTCGGGCAACCCTCACATAGCTTACGTGCTGTTTTCTCGAAAAAAGATGCGGCGGCACTTTCGGTTCCCAAAAGCTTATTTTCAGAAATTCTTTCAAAAACTCTTGCGACTTGTATGAGTGACTCAGCACTGTCACCAATCAGTTTACTTGTATGTTCTTTTATTCTTGAAGTATATGTGTTTTTTCTTTCCCCGGTAAAAACAGCAAAATATGAAATAACCTTGTGGGGCAAAATTGTGAACAACATTACAGCTATTCCAATTTCCGCAAGGTTATAAAATACATCATAGCTTGTCCCCTTATAAAAAACAATTACAGAATCTGCCAATAAAAAAGCAATTGCGGCACCTGATTTTCCGTACTTACCAAAAAACCCTGCCGCCATTGAAGAAAGGGCAAAAATACTTATGTATCCTGCTATGTCATTATTATAAAGCCCTGTAACAAGACCCAGTGAAACCCCTGCGGCAGCCCCTGCAACAGCACCGTTTCCATAGGCAAAACACAGGGCAGAAAGTACACAAAGGCTTGTAGACAGGCTTATGCCATATATAGTTATTCCTCCTGCCCCTATAATTGCCGCTCCGAAAAACGCCGCAACCGAAATGATGTCATTTGTAGCCCAGACTTCTTTTCCGCTGCCGCTGAAAATAACAGTTTTAGCCCTTGAAAATATACTTACGGATGAAAATACAATTACACCTTCAAGCAATAAGAGACAAACATCATAAAATAGAATTCCTCCTGAAATTCTTGGTAAGATACCGGCAACCATGACAGCCGACCCCATTAAAATCCCTTTTCTGATAGGGGAGCTTTTTACGGGGATTTTTGAGGCAACGGCGCAAAAGAGAACTAACGTAGCAGCATACTTTAGTGTTACAATGGAATTCATGGTCGGAAACAATGTTGCAAGAATAATTATTATTCCTGCTGCGTAAGGAAGCTGCTCACGGTATTCTGTGGCAAACATTACTGTGCCAAAAGGTATCATGCCGCCAAAAATCTTTGCCCCTGAAATAAAAAACATTACTATGTAATATAATACTCTTTTTATATTTAGGCTTGTCCCGAGTATACCTGAAATTTTTTTTATTCTTTCGCTTTTAATCATGTTCTCACTTTGCTCAAAAAAACCGAGTTCCAAAACAATTTCCCCCCATTTTCCAATATTTACCATTATTATAACAAACCCTGCTCAAGCTTTTTGTCGAAAGATACTATAAATATTAAATATTTTTGAAAACAAAAAAACAAGTCTTATGACCTGCTTTTTTATACCTTTATATACTATTTTTTCAGATTTTGGAGGTAAGCTTCGTAACATCTGTTTGTTTCCCGATAACTACGATATGATCACCTTTATCAAAAACATAAGCAGCTCCCGGAAGAGTGATGATATCATTTTCATGTTTTACTGCTATTATATTTACGTGGTATTTCTGACGAACATTAATTTCGCCCACGCTATGTCTTACCCAACTGGGCTGTATAGGGATTTCATAAATTGAATATTCATCTGAAAGCTGAATAAAATCAAATACATTGGTTGCATTGAATTTAACAGCGGTTTTTTCAGCTATTTCTCTTTCGGCATAAATAACATCATCCGCACCGACTTTCTTTAACAAATCTGCCTGTCTGTCACGTTTAGCATTTGAAACGATATGCTTTGCTCCCAATTCGTGTAAAAGGGAGGTTACCTCAAGCGATGACTGAAAATCCTCGTCTATCGCAACAAAGCAAACATCAAAATTATTTATACCCAAAGAACGAAGAACCTCCTCATTCCTGCAGTCCCCCACATAAGAATCGGTGAACACATTATTCAGGTTTTCAATTAATTCCTCATTCTTGTCAACAACCATTACATCATTGCCGAGCTTAAAAAGTTTTTTTGCCAAATGTTCTCCAAAATTGCTAACGCCTATAACTAAAAATGATTTCACGCTAATATGCCTCCTAACCTATCAATATTTTTTCCATTGGTCTTTCAATCGGTGTTACTGTTCTCTTTTCAGCAAGAGAAAGCATAAGCGTTAAACCGCCTACTCTTCCGCCGTACATAAAAATTATTAAAATGACCTTTGAAACAGAGCAAAGAGTTGAGGTGATTCCTGTAGTAAGACCAACGGTACCGATTGCAGAAACAACCTCAAACACAACATTTTTCATGGACTGAAGTTCTATTGCGGATATTGTTAAAGAAGCAACAATTACAGCCATGGTATATATTACAAATATTGCGCTTGCCTGCTTTACTATTGACTCATCAAGCCTTCTTTTATAAATCGCTATATGCTTTGTATGCCTCGATGCGGATAAAGCCCCAAGCATAAGAACAGCAAATGTTGTGGTTTTTATACCACCTGCGGTTGAACCCGGGCTGCCGCCTATAAACATCAGAATAGTAATCAGCATATTTCCGCTATCGGATAATGCCCCCATATCAACAGTATTAAAGCCTGCCGTTCTCGGTGTTATAGACTGAAACAGAGATGCAATAAACTTTTCACCGGCTGTAAGGTTTGCCAAGGTGTGATTCTTTTCAAAAATGTAAAACAAAATCATCCCCGCAAAAATCAGGAAACCTGTAACAGTCAAAACAATTTTAGTATGAAGCTCATATTCTTTAACTTTAAATCCTTTTACAACTATATCGTTCCACACAATAAATCCAAGACCGCCTATAGCAATCAGGGAAGCTATCGTAAGATTAACAAGATAATCGCCACGGTATTTTGTAAGTGACGAGAAGGCACCGTATTTACCCATAATGTCAAATCCTGCGTTACAGAAGGCCGAAACAGAATGGAATATCCCATTATAAAGTCCTTCCCAAAAGCCCATCTCAGGGCAGAACCTTATGGAAAGGAGAATAATACCGAGGCCTTCAATTATTAAGGTTCCCAAAAGGATACGCTTAATAAGCCTTATAACGCCACTTATTTGCATAGCACCTGCTGACTGCATTAAAAGTTTTCTTTCATGAATGCTTATACGTCTTTTAATAAATAAAGAAAACATAGTGATGACAGTCATAAATCCAAGCCCACCAATTTGAATAAGCAAAATAATAACTATCTGACCGAAAATGGACCAGTGCGTATATGTATCTACAACAATAAGACCTGTAACACAAGTGGCACTTGTAGCAGTAAACAAAGCGTTTATGTATGAAATTGACCTACCGTCAGCACTTGCGGCGG
>CAZUVQ010000103.1:0-5342 GCA_964623915.1 uncultured Oscillospiraceae bacterium | reverse complement strand
TCAAATTTTATGGTAGGAATGATATCCGGTGCTGTTATTGGTTCTGTTGTCGGAATGATGATTGATCCGTTAAAGGATAAACAGAACAAAACAATTAAAAAAGGTGCAACAAGGGCATTTCGGACATTAGGTAGTGTAATTGACACATTTATGGACAATTGAATAACAACTGAATATTAGTAAAAAGGCCATAACTGTTTTGTTATGCGCCTTTTGAAGTAATGACAAAGTCATTACTTGAAAGAAAAGCCACCTACGGCTACCACTTTTCTTTCAAAACAAGGGCTTACATTCGCACGGCGCTCACCGCGCCAGCCCTTGATAGGAGCCAAATTCGAGGCACATGTCCCCGAATTTGGCGATTTCTATTTAAGGGGCTTTTGCCCCTTAACAACCCCGCTTTCTGTAAATCGATGGTTTGTCAGCGGTCTGAGAGTGGTGTTGACGTTTTCTTTAGAAAACTTTTATATTCAAGATAATATGTAATATTTTAGGTTATATGGTAATAAATTTTACTGAAAGGACTGATTGCATTATGAAAAAAACTATTATTATTTTTTGCGTTCTGTTTGCTTTTCAGTTGACAGCATTTGCACAACCGGAAGTAAACTGCAAGTCGGCAGTACTTATGGAACAATCGACAGGAAAAGTGCTGTTTGAGCAAAATTCGCATGAACCCTATCCTCCCGCATCCGTAACTAAAATTATGACGATGCTTCTTGTAATGGAAGCAGTTGACGGCGGGAACCTTAAAATGGATGATATAGTCACGGCAAGTGAAAGAGCAAAAAGCATGGGTGGTTCAACAATATTTCTTGATGCAGGGGAACAGATGAGTGTTTATGACCTGATGAAGGGTATAGCTGTTGCATCAGGCAATGATGCATGCGTTGCAATAGGAGAGCATATTGCCGGAAGCGAAGCAGGTTTTGTTGATATGATGAATAACAGGGCTAAGGAACTGGGTATGAATAATACGCAATTTATCAACACAAACGGGCTTGATGATGACAATCATCTGACGTCTGCTTATGATATCGCTTTGATGAGCCGTGAGCTTTTAAAGCATGAAAAAATATTTGAGTTTACAACTATTTGGACAGATAACTTGCGAAATGGTGCTTTTGACCTTGCAAATACAAATAAACTTGTACGTTTTTATGAGGGCACAAACGGTCTTAAAACAGGTTCAACATCAAAGGCGGGATTCTGTATTTCAGCAACTGCAAAAAGAAACAATATGCAGCTTATTGCGGTTATAATGGGCAGTGAAAACTCGAACATCAGATTTGCATCAGCAAAGTCCATGCTTGATTACGGTTTTGCAAACTATTCAATTGTAATGCCGGCTGAGGACTGCAAAATAGATCAGTCTGTTAAGGTCAGAAAAGGAATCAGCGATATTGTAATGCCTGACATCAAAGCAGGCTTTCGGGCACTTGTTGAAAAATCACGTAAAAATGACGTTGAATCAAATATTGAACTTATAAATGAAGTTACTGCTCCTATTAAAAGAGGTGATGAGTTGGGGAAAATCATTTTTATGCTTGACGGGAAAAGCATAGGAGAGTGTAAACTTATTGCAAGAAATGATGTTGCAAGAAAAACATTGTTTGAGGTTTATTCTGATCTGTTCTCTCAGTGGATCAGATAAATGACTGTAATTGTCAATGTTTTTGCAGCCTGAAAACACACTAAATTTAAATAATGAAGATTTACAGGCATATTTTTAGATTTTGAATTGGAGGGAATGCCGCCTCCTTGGCGGCATTCCTCTTAAATTTCATACTACTTTTAAATATATATTTAGGTTGCAGGTTTAATCTGGCGATAGCAGTCCAGTTGAGACAATGTGACCATTTGCATTCCCATTTCTTGAAATTTTGGTACGATTCGTGAAATTGCTTCTACCGTTTCTGCATTATCATCATGAAAGATTATAATATCCCCATCTTTAACCTTTTTTATCACCTCGGAATAAATCTTATCCGCATCCGGTGTCGTCCAATCGCCGCTGTCCAGGTTCCACAGTACCAAAGGCAGGGATATTGCTTTTATGACCTTATCATCGTATCTGCCATAGGGAGGGCGAACATATTTGAGTAAGTAGCCGGGAATTACCCTTTCCACTTCGGATTGAGTTTTTTCTACCTCAAGTATGATCTCATCATGTGTCAATGTTGTAAGATCATTGTGTATGTAAGTATGATTCGCTATCTCATGGCCTTCACCAACTACCTTTTTAACCAGTGCTTCGTTAGAACGAACATTCTTGCCGTTGATAAAGAATGTGGCATTTGCCTTGTTCTCGTACAGGATATCAAGAATTTCCAGTGTAAAGTATGGGCCAACTCCATCGTCAAAAGTAATTGCTACCATTGGCTTTTCTGCGCTGATTTCTCTATCGTTTTTTTCACGCGGATGACTTGCCTTGAAATTCCTCATTCCGAACAGGAAAACGATAAGAAAAATCATTGTCCAAACCGCCACATTAAAATATATATTTTGCTTTTTTATCTTCATTTCCACTCTCCTTTTCCGTTAAACAGACAGATAAAATAGCCATGTAAAGCAGCGGTGCTTTGAATTAACTGGAAGAACAAAAGGAAACAGACAAAGCCTATAATGCTGTTCTGAAACGGAATATTTAATTTCTGCTGGTATCGATACATACTAAAATATAAAAGCATTGATACCAAAAGCGCTAACACAGTCAGGCAGCCAATAAAATAATAATAACCGAATAACGCAAAAAACAAGCCCGGAATAAATCCGAATAGATAAGCCAGGTCCAGATAAACGATAGACGTATTTACCCAGGTAAAATATTTGGAATATCCGGTTTCCTGCTCCCAAGGCTTTACATGGGCGAATCCTTCCAGCATACCAATAGCCCAGCGCTTGCGTTGGTTATAAAGACCATCCAGTGTATGAGGCACTGTAGTATATCCGACGGCCTTAGGCTCGTAGGTGGATGCTTTGCCCTGTTTTAGGATTTGATATGTTAATACAATGTCCTCTCCCAGACAGTTTTTCCATCCTCCCAACGCTTTTACTTCCTTTGTTTCATAGGCACTGAATGCGCCCTGTGCCACAAGAGTGGATTTATAGCTGCCCTGAAAGCGCTTAATTGCGGCAATACTGAGCAGGTAATCGTAATTTTGCATTTTCGCCACCAGAGTGCTTTTTGCATTCTTAACAAACAGGTTTCCTGCTACGCAGGCGCTTTTTTCGTGCACGATATGGTTCATGATGTGTTGCACTGCATGACGCTCTAAATAGGTGTCGGCATCCACGGTAATAAAGTATTTCGTCTTAACCCTTCTTAGTGCATGATTTAAAGCTTTTTGCTTTCCAATTTTTTTGCAGTACACATATTCTACGCTGCATTTTTCTGTACCAAATGTTATTGCTGACTCAATACATTGCTTTGTACTGTCCGTGGAGCGATTATCCACAACCAACAATCGAATGTCCCCTGCATAGATTTGCTGACACATACAGCAGATCGCCTCCGAAATATTAGCTTCCTCATTGTGGGCACACATGATTACCGTGGTGGGTTCCGATACATCTTCGTGTTTTTTTACTTTTGAATGCAGTATATTGGAGAAAAACATCGCACCCATGAGGAAGCCCGGGAGCAATGCGATACCTATTATGACGCACCAAACATATATTGCCGGAAGGAAATGTGATACATCCTGTGCCCACCAGATGGCAAACCAGATGGATACTGCTAACCAAATCCCTCCTAAAATAATGGATAATAAGAATTTATGCTTCACACAATCACCTCTATTCTAAAGAATATGATTATGTGTAGTATAAGTTGCCTGAAAGTAATGACAAGTTTCATAAAAACATATCGAAAAATGTCTGTCAGAAGGAAAACTTCACTGCAAACAATGAGTTTTAACAAAGGAAAGTTTTTTAATTGACACTATCTTTGTGTATTTACTTATTGAAATTTCTGATTTGGTGTGCTATACTTTTATTGCAAATGAGAGGAAGAAACAAATGGTAAAGCTATGTATTTTTGATCTTGACGGAACCTTGCTTGACACACTTGATAATATAACGTATTTTGTAAATAAAGCAATGCGATGCTTTTCTTTGGGAACACTTGGGAAGGAAAAAGTAAGGCAATATGTCGGAAACGGAGCAAGGCTTTTGATTGAGAGATGCCTAAAGACCCAAAATTCTGATTTGCCTGTTCTGACGGTATTAAATGAGTATATCAAATTTTATGACAGCGCCCCGTCATATCTGGTAAAACCTTATGACGGTATAATACCAATGCTACAAACGCTCAAAAAGTCCAATATAAAAATAGCTGTACTATCCAATAAACCTGACAGTTCCACAAAAGCAATTTTAAATGAGATTTTTGGTAAGGATTTTTTTTATGCGGCTTATGGACAGAGAGAGGGCGTTCCGAAAAAGCCCGACCCTTATGCCGTGCTTGATATATGCAAAGGCTTTGAAAAGAGTGAATGTGTTTTTGTGGGAGATACTAATGTTGACATTGAAGCAGGAAAAAATGCCGGTCTTTTGTCCATAGGTGTTTCGTGGGGGTTTAGGCCTTGTGAGGAGCTTGAGGCATCTGGTGCTGATTATATTATTTCTCATCCGACACAGCTTGCGGATATTATAATACCGAAAAACAAAACTGAAAGAAGGAATTAATGTGAAAAATCACACTAAGCCTCCGGCGGAACTTATGCGCGTGCGAATTTTTCGCCCGTAAGGGCAAAAACGCACATGCGCCATTAATCTCTTATCATTCCTCTGCTCCGCCTATAAGAGATTATTAATGAACTATTTGTGCCGATGCGGAGCGGCGGAATGGAGATTAATATGTATCATAAAATGACAATTGCGGGGCTGGAAAGAAACCTGCCTTTGTGCAAGGTTACGGATGACCTGTATATCGGAGCGTTTATAATTTTCGGCGATCCCGATCTTACTGTTGCTGCCGCCGCGCATTTACTCAAAATAGCACCGCAGTATGATTACATAATAACAGCTGAAGCCAAGGGCATACCGTTAGCACATGAAATGTCAAGACAGAGCGGCTCGAAAAAATATTTTATTGCAAGAAAACTGCCGAAGCTTTATATGTCGGGTGTTTTCGAGGTCGATGTTCGTTCAATAACAACTGCCACAGAGCAAAAACTTTATCTTGATACTGCGGAAGCACAGCAAATCCGCGGCAAAAAAATACTGCTTGTTGATGATGTTATTTCAACCGGTGAATCCATAAATGCACTGGAGCAGCTTGTAACAAAAGCAGGCGGAATTGTTGCAGGCAAAATGGCGATTCTTGCCGAAGGGGAAGC
>CAZUVQ010000102.1:0-5545 GCA_964623915.1 uncultured Oscillospiraceae bacterium | reverse complement strand
TTATTTAAACTGTGAATTATAAAGCTCGTCATAAACACCGTTTTTTGATAGAAGCTCTTTATGTGTGCCCTGTTCCACTATGTCCCCGTCCTGCATTACAAGAATTGTATCCGCGTGCTGTATGGTGGAAAGCCTGTGCGCTATTACAAAACACGTTTTATCCTTCATAAGACTTCTCATAGCCTCTTGAATCTGCATTTCCGTATACGTGTCAACATTTGAGGTTGCCTCATCCAAAATTAAAACAGAAGAATCTAAAAGCATTGCCCTTGCAATAGTTAAAAGCTGTTTTTGTCCTTGTGATATATTTATGCCGTTTTCGCTTAAAACTGTATCGTAACCATCAGGAAGGCTTTCAATATAAGAATCTATTTTAGCTGCGGCACAAGCTTTTTTTACCTCGCTTTTCGTAGCCCCCTCCTTGCCATAGGCGATATTATCAAATATAGTGCCCGAAAAGAGCCATGTATCCTGCAGTACCATGGAAAAAGCATACCGTAAGCTTTTCCGCGTAACACTTTGTGAGTTTTTTCCGTCAATTTTTATTGTGCCGCTATCAGGATCATAAAACCTCATCAAAAGATTAATGATTGTGGTTTTCCCCGCTCCCGTATGACCGACAATAGCCACAAGCTGCCCTCTCTCTGCTTTGAGTGAAAAATCCTTGATTATCGTCTTACCGGGAATATAGCTGAATTTTACATTCTGAGCTTCGATATCCCCCTTTGCATTTTCAAGTACATAAGCATTTTCATCATCACGCTTTTCCGGTGCCTCGTCAATTAGGGTAAAAATTCTCTCTGCTGCCGCCATTGCTGACTGAAGCTCACTAATTATATTTGCCATTTCATTTATAGGACCTGAAAATCTTCTTGAATACAGCACGAAAGAGGACAAATTACCAAGGGTTATATTATTGAATATATACAGAATAGAGCCGAGCACACTAATTAAAGCAAGGGATAGATTATTTACAAAATTTACATTAGGGCCAACCCTGCTTGAATAATAGTCCGCATTATAATATGCATCTACGGCATCGCTGTTTTTTTCATCAAATCTGCCAATGAAAACCCGTTCCCTTCTGTATGCCTTAATGGTTTTATGCCCCGAAATAATCTCCTCAACATAACCGTTTAACTGACCGAGCTTGCGGCTTCTCAGCCGAAATAACGGGCGTACTTTTTTCACCATGTATTTTGTAAAGAAAATGGCAATAGGAATGGTTACCAGAAACACTAAAAGAAGAACAGGCGAAATAAGCAGCATCATTATCAATGAGCCTGTAACGGTGATAAAGCTTGTAATTATTTGTATTATATCGTTTGACAGCGAGGAGTTTACCGTATCAATATCATAGGAAATACGGCTTACCAAATCACCTGTCTGATGTTTATCAAAAAAGCTTATCGGTAATGACACAAGCTTTTCAAATACATCTTTTCTCATGCAAAAAATGGTGTTCTGGCTGATTTTAATCATAACCCTTGAAAGTATATATGCGCAAATACCCGATACTGCGTAAAAAAACACCATCAAAAGGCAGTAATAAAAAACTTTTGGAAAATCAACACCGCCTGCCTTTGTTCCTATGGCATCAATAGCATTTCCTGAAAGCTTGGGGCCTATTAAAGATAGCAGGTTGCCGCCAGTGCTTAACAATATAGCAAAGAGCAAAAGCCATTTGTAGTTATAAATGTATTTCCAAAGCCTTTTTAATACTTTTTTGCTGTCCTTTGGTTTTCTGTTGTCAGAAGCTGTGAATTTTGATTTAGCCACCTATCACACCCCCGGTCTGTAAAGCATTTATAAGGCCATATTGTGTACAATTTTTCAAAAGCTCATCGTGCTTGCCGGCACCCTCAATTTTGCCGCCGTTTAACACTATTATCAAATCGCTCGAACGTACCGAACTGATTCTCTGCGCAACAGTAACCGTTGTAATGCCTTGTTTGTTCTCAGAAAGCGCATGCCTTAAAGCAGCCTCTGTCTTAAAATCAAGTGCGCTTGAAGAATCATCAAGCACAAGTATATCCGGATTTTTCGCAAGGGCACGTGCAAGCAAAATCCTTTGTTTTTGTCCGCCACTTATATTTGTTCCCTTTTGGGACAGCATATGTTCTTTTCCGTCTTCAAGGCTGTCAATAAATTCCCTTGCCTGCGACAGGTCAATTGCTCTTTCGATTTCTTCATCTGAAAGTCCCCTGCCAAAATCTATATTGTTTTTAATGGTATCCGCAAAAAGTGTATCACTCTGAAAAACAATTCCAAACATATTGTGAAGCCTTTCGGGGTCAATGCAGCGAACGTCCTCTCCACCTATCATGATACTTCCCTTATCTATATCATAAAGGCGCAAAAGCAGAGAAACAATTGTGGTTTTACCGCTTCCGGTAGCACCAATAATGCCTAAACTTCCGCCATGTTTAATGGCAAAATTTAAATCTTCCACATTATTTCTTTTTTTATAATACGAAAATGAAACATTGCGAAACTCAATATGATTATCAGTTTCTTCTCTTTGGATTTCCTTTATATCAAGCTCGTTTTCGGCATTCATAACAGACGAAATTCTGTTCGCCGAATTTATACCCTTTGTAAACATAACAAAAATTCTCGTAACAGTGAGCATTGCATTCGAAATAATAGTAAAGTAACTTAAAAATGCTATGATTTTTCCTGTGCCGATTGTACCTCCGTTTACACGGTAAGCACCTACAAAAATAACAACTGCCAATGCCGTATTCAAAAGAAAATTAATTAATGGGTTTGACATTGCCATTGTGACGGATGCACGGGTTTCACATTCAACTGTTTTGTTGTTAGCCCTCTCAAAACGCTTTTTTTCATAATCCATTTTAGAAAGAGCTTTGATTACTCTTATACCGGAAACATTTTCACGGATAACACCGGTCATTTTATCAACGCTTTTCTGATGAGCGTCATATAAGGGAATCCCTTTTTTTGAAACCTTGTATGTAATAAGTGCAATAAACGGCAGAATACAAATAAGAACCAATGTTAAAACAGGCTCCATCATTAAGGTAATGCCAATTCCGCCAATCAAAAGAATAGGTGCCCTGACCCCCATCCTCTGTGCCATGCCAACAAGATGATGTAGATTATATGTATCTGTTGTCATCCTCGCTTCAAGCGAAGATATGGAAAACCTGTCTATCGAAGAGCAAGATAAATATGATATTTTTTCAAACAAATCATGCCTTAGCGCACTCGTGGTGTCCCTTGCCACCTTTGCCGCCATACGGTTTGCTATTACATTACCCTGTACTGCGATAACAGCGCACAAAACCATTAAAATGCCATAGAAAATTACATGATTAATACTACCCGTCGGCGCAACATCATCGATGATATAAGATAAAATCCATGGCAAAAACAAATCCATTATTGTTCCTGTAAATTTTATTATAAATCCAAGCACCATGCGAGGCACCTGTGGCTTCAGGTAGCCAAAAAGAATTTTCACTTACCTCATAACCCTTTCGTTGATATTATTATTCCAAAAAATTCTCTATAAAATCTTTCCACTTCCTTTATATAATCTTCCTTGCTCAATAAAGTGGGGTGAAGCTTATTTGTAAGGTATAAAAACCCGAGAATTGAAGAGCTTGACGGGGAATCCCAAGCCTCTATTTCAGATGGAAATATATTTATGTCTCTTTTCAAAATAGCTTCTATCTGTGACAAAGCCTTATCTCTTTTTATATCATTTATATCATATTCAGCATAATTTGCCACAAAAATATATCGGGGATTCCACGCAATCAGCTGTTCCCTGTCAATTGCCGCAAAGCTGCCGCCCGAAAGATTTTCACTAACGCAAATGCCCCCTGCCGTCTTTATCATATCCGCCTGGTACATACCCCCTGTACAGGTAGATAAATATGAAGAACCTGCGGCAAAATATACTCTTGGTTTTTCAACCACTTTTGTGAGTTTATTAATTTCGTTTATTTTATCGTTATAATATTTTTCCAGCTTTTCCGCCGTTTCTTCCCTACCCGTAAGTTTGCCTAAAATACTTACGCAGTTTAAAAAACCGTCCAATGTTTCCGGATTTATTACTACTGCCGCAATACCCAATTCCTCAAATGCCACCACACTGTCTGAAAGCCTTTTGGGAAGTATCACCATATCAGGGCGGAGTGCGCTTGCTTCCTCTATATTTATCCCATTCCCGGAGTTTACCGAAGGAAGGTTTATGATTTCCGGAGCTGCCAGAGAATAAAGTTTTCTTGTATCAGCCCCCGCCTCAATTCCCACAATGTTATTATGAAGTCCCAGTGCAAGCAATATTGATGTTGCAGGATAATATGATGATACTATTCTTTCTGCAGGTGCATCAAGCTTTATTATTCTGCCTATCTGGTCAGTAACTACTATTTCTGAACTATTATCAATTTGTGGTGAACCACATGATGTCGTTATTAATAAAGCCACTAAAATCAAAACTGATATTTTCAGTCTTTTCATAAACTCGCCTCTTTTCAATAAAGCATATACTAATGCCCGGCAATAAAAACCCATACTGATAATATATTTCGGCAGAAATCAATTATAACACATTATATACTGTTATTCAACAAAAAAACGCAGAAAACAATACTATTTCTGCGTTTTTAGCTACTATTTGATTGTTTTTTCAGTTATTTCTCGTTGCAATTTTGATAATAATTCCTGTATTGAAATACCATCTGATTTTTCTCCGTCACGGCTTCTTACCGAAACAGTCTTACTTTCTTCTTCCTGTCCGCCCAATACAACCATATACGGAACCTTTTCAAGCTGAGCCTCACGAATTTTATAACCAATTTTCTCAGAACGTGTATCAAGCTCACATCTGATACCACTGTTTTTCAGATTATTGTATACATCCTCAGCATAAGCTTCGTTCTTTTCAGAGAGGGATAATACCTTTACCTGAACAGGTGACAGCCATAATGGGAATTTCCCCGCATATTTTTCAATCAGCAGAGCAAGAGTTCTCTCATAGCACCCTATTGACGTTCTGTGAATAATATAAGGATTCTTTTTGGTGCCGTCAGTATCAACATATTCCATTCCGAATTTTTCAGCAAGCATCTGGTCAATTTGTATGGTAACCAGAGTGTCCTCTTTCCCGTGGACGTTCTTTATTTGTATATCGAGTTTGGGTCCGTAGAAAGCCGCTTCGCCAATACCAATTTTGTAAGGTATCTCAAGATGGTCAAGTATTTTTTTCATAACACTTTGAGCTTCATCCCACTGCTTTGGGGTGCCGATATATTTTTCTCTGTCATCGGGATCCCACTGGGAGAATCTGTATGAAACATCCTCATAAAGCCCCAATGTTTTCAGCATATAAATAGCAAGCTCCAAACAATGCCTAAACTCACCTTCAAGCTGTTCGGGAGTACACATGAGATGTCCTTCCGAAATTGTGAACTGGCGCACGCGTATTAAGCCGTGCATTTCTCCTGAGGCCTCATTTCTGAAAAGTGTTGAGGTTTCATTCAATCTCATGGGCAAATCCCTATATGAGCGT
>CAZUVQ010000101.1:2820-5726 GCA_964623915.1 uncultured Oscillospiraceae bacterium | reverse complement strand
CCATCATACACAAAGCTTGCGTCCGCCATTGTTATTGTTGTTTCTTTTACTGCTATATTTGCTGTTGTTGCAACAGCAGTGGTTGAAAGAACGTAATTGTCCTTGTCATCACCGCCAAGCTTAATATCTGTAACATTAACAGTTTTTGAAATTCCTGCACTTGCATCCTCAAACACCGCTGTTCCCGTTGCCGTTACGATATCCTCCCCTACTATACCGTCAAGTGATACTGTTGCGGTTGCCGCTACCTTATTGTCGTACACCTTATTTTCTGCCACAGCTGACGGTGTCAGTGCCTTTGCTGAAATACCCGCTTTTATGCCTGTCGGCTGTATTAATATGTATTTATCGGCATCTTCCCCTGTTAATGAAAAACCCATTACTGCTACCTCTTTGTCAAAACCAACATTTTTATCCATAAACAATGCAGTAACATTATTAATATCAACAAATACAGAATCTTCAGCATTAACTCCGTTCAAAACAACTAAATCTGTATTAACCTGGGCAGCTTTAGTACCGTCATATGCTTTATCATTGACTACAATCCCCAAAACAGTCAGTGCCTTACGAACCGTAACAGCTACAATCGTACTCAAGACACTTGCAGCCTTAATTCCGGTTGCCGTTTTATCTGTATTTGTAATATCGCATAAATAATATGTTGTTCCGCCAAAACCGGTTGGGGCATTATATGTACTGCTGTTAGCGCCTTCTATTAATTCCATTCCATCCGTGTCCGGCTTTGAATTTTTATACCACTGATATGACAGCGCACCGGAACCGGTTGCCTGTATTGACAATAAAGCCGTCTCCCCTGCATTTAACGTTTTACCTTCTGGTTGTTTAGTGATTTTGGGGCTTTGTACATCCCAAAGTGTTCTAACTTCAAGCTTTATAACGGTTTCCTGAGCAACTGGAGGCAAAGCATAATCTTTCGCAACAACATAAATATCATAATCAGTATTTTCAGATAAACCTTCACATTTTATAAATAATTCTGTATCTGCTGCCATATCTGTGCTTCCATTAATAAGTGAACCAACAATATTTTCGTCTATTATCTCTGTTACCGACGGTATTGGCGCATCATTGGGTAAAACTGCATAATATACTGTACCTGCTGAATCGGATTTAACAAGAACCTCCGCAAAGGCTGTTCCTATCGTACCTGTTTTGGGATAACCAGCCGCCCATTTAGGGCCGATTTTCAGAGGTATTATTTCATTTGACGGCAAAGATTCTTCACTGTTACCCATTTTATTTGTGGCATAAACCCTAAAGGTATATGTTATACCACCTGTAAGGCCGTTTACTGTAATGGGGCTGCCGGAGCCTTCAGCAGCCAGTGAATTTTGCGGCACCCCGTCAATGTAGGGTACTACAGTATATCCTGTAATTTCAATTCCACCGTTATAGTGTTGTGTAAAGCTTATAGTTGCACATTCATTTCCGGTTATAGCTGTTACATCTGACGGGGCCGGCGGTACGGTTATTATTTCAGAAATCTCAATATCGTCCACATATATATTATACCCCCAATCAGAGGTTGCCAATAAACCTAACCGTACATTTGACCCTTTGTAGCTGTCAAGGTTATATGTATACTTTTTCCATTGATTCGGGTTTTCAGACTGTTCGTTGAAAACAGGAGCATCCAAGTCAGACCAAGTATTCCCGTCATCCGTAGAAATTTGGGGCGTAATTGTGTCAAAATATCCATAATCCGAAGGACCAATATATAAATAAAACGAAAACGCGTACGAACCGTATGCCGATAGCACAAGATTTGAATTCATATTAAATCTTGCCTGCGAACCATCCTCACTATCATATGAATTGGCTTTTAACATATATCCGCTTCCGTTATGGGGAAGTAAATAAGGCAAATCATCTCCTCCCTTATCAACGCAAGACCATGAAATTGGTGTAATGGGTGGTGTTGTGTTTACCTCTGTGCTAAACCACCCCATCGGCAAACTTAAAGAATTAAAGGGAACCTTTACAGGAATTGTAAAAGAGAAAGAAGCCAGAGCTACATCCGGCATAAAGATTAAACCTGCTACCAATATAATTACTATGAGTAGCGAAATGTTACGTTTTATTATACTCATCATTATTCATACATCCTTTTCTTTTGTTTATTTCACGAATATTATATCACAGTATTTTCTGATATTCAATAAATAATTCAAATATATTAATTTTATGTATTTTAGTATAAACTTTTTTGTATATCTTTATATTTCAAAATTTATTTTGTATTTACAACCGACTATTTGCAATATATATAATATTATCAAACCAACATTAAAGGTATAATAACCTTTCTAAAATGTATGAAGAGGAGAATTTTATTATGGGAAACAATAACTTTGCTAATTGAAAAAGTTCACGAAGAAAAAGAAAACGACACGCATTCTGGCATTTGCTACCGGAATGCGTGTCATTTTATTGTGTTATTTGAACATTTCCCAAAAATAGTTCTGCTATTTGTTATTTTTTTGCTTATCCTTAATTTTATTATCTTTGCTTTTATCATTTTCTTTTTTTGCGTTGTTCAAATTATCTCCATTATTGTCATTTGCCGCTTTATCATTATTCGCATTACCTGAACTATTCTCTTTAATTTTATCATTTTTTATTTTTTCCTGCATTTTCTCTTTTGTATCATTATCTTTTTTTGCGTTGTTTAAATTATTTCCATTATTGTCATTTGCCGCTTTATCATTACTTGGATTACCTGAACTATTTTCATTGACTTTATCATTTCCCGAATTTTCCTGCATTTTCTCTTTTGCATCATTATCTTTTTTTGCGTTGTTTAAATTATTTTCATTATTGTCATTCACCGCTTTATCATTATTCGCATTACCTGAACTATTCTCTTTAATTTTATCATTTTT
>CAZUVQ010000101.1:0-2720 GCA_964623915.1 uncultured Oscillospiraceae bacterium | reverse complement strand
CCTGAACTATTCTCTTTAATTTTATCATTTTTTATTTTTTCCTGCATTTTCTCTTCTGTTTCTCTACCTTCATTTAAATCTGTTATATTGTCTTTATTCTTTAATTCATTTTTCATTTTTTTTACTTCACCCATAGAAAATCCTGATAATTTTTCAGCATTTTCCTTTGTGTCACCACCGAAAAAATCTGTATATTCACGTATTGCCTTAGCCCTCCCAATTGAAACACCAATCTCATTTGATAAAGCCTTGTCAGCTTCATTTGCTTTTTCTACATAAACATCAATTTCAACAGATTTATAATCTTTAACAACATTATTTATTTCTTCTATCATACTATTATTCAGTGGTAAAACATCAATATCAACCTGATTGTTGCCTTCGCTTAAAAATCCCATCGTTTCTGATGCCTGAATTACTTTTTTCAGGGCATCTGATATGTTGTCGTTTTTCACTTTAATATTATTTAATAGTTTTTTTGCATCATCATTTATCGGGTGTACTTCAATAACTCTGCTGAATCGGTTTATATCAAATTGAATACTTGGGTTTATATCTATGCTTACATAAGAGGTAGGAGTAAAATATATCGAATAACCTGAAACTGTACTAAGCATTAAAAATATAAAGCAAGCCGCAATACTTAAAATGCCACGGTATGATTGATTCTTATATTCAATTTCTTCACCGATTTCATAACCTTTGTCTGCAATAGTATAAAATTCACCACAATTACTTATTAATATAGCTTTTTTATTTTTGATATCCGCAACAATGCCCTTCATAAATTAACACCTGCCTTGACATATTCCGCAATAATTTGATAATCTCCTGACAAAATTATTACCACTGTTAATATATATTTTCTATGCCGTTCTATAACCTTTCGGTTAATGTTTAAAGATTCAGAAATCACCTTAACTGGTAAGGTTCCTTTTACACAAATCTCGTTGATTAAAATAAAATTCTGTAGAATATATCTGATTGCAGCAGCACAAGCAACCTTCGTCTTTTGTGATTTTGGTGATACCTTCGGTAAATCAAAAAGTGATATTTCAAAGTGCTCAAGCTCTTTTTGCAGAGCCATTAACTCAAATTTTGCATCAAAATCGTTTGTTTTGGGTGCTTCAATCTCTATTGCTGTTTCGTCACCGTCTTTATCAGAGTAAGTCAACTGACTTAAAGGTACGCTATCAGCATTTTTGTTCTCTTTTCTTTTGTAATCAATTATTCTGTTTTTTATAACAAGTCTTGCAAAATTTAAAAAAGAGCCTTTTGTGTTGTCGTATTTTCTTATGGCTTCGTCAAAAGCAATCATCGCAATTGAGGCTTCATCATCTGAACGAGTCACATATTCCCCTGTTGTTTTTTTCGCACAAGAAAAGATATAATTTTCATACTCAAAAATTATATCTTCTCTTTTTAACCTGTCTTTTTGTGCCAGCAAAACCCTGTCTTCCAAAGTCATACAACCACTTGTCTTTCATTAAAATTAATATAATTATACCATTTATTATCACAGTAAGTCAAATGAAAAGTGGTTTACGCTAATATTACACTATTATTCCTCATCAACGGTACTTTCATCATTTGTGTCTTCGGCATCGTCTTCTGTTTCGTCTTCAATAACTTCGTTGTCCTCGCCGTCAGATTTGTCTGCTTCTGCGTCCTCTTTGTCAGAATCTTCTGCCACTTCTTCATCTATGTCATCTTCATCTTCATCTTCATCTTCATCAACGACAACGGTTTTGCTGTCTTCATCCCAATCCACATTAAGCTTCAAGTTTTCCGTTACAAACCTCATAGGCAGCATTGTGCGGCCCTTAATAATTTTCGGCGCAACATCAAGAGTAACTTCCTCTCCGTTTACTAAAGCAGTCTGGCTACCTATTGTTAATTCTATCGATACATCATCATTTGTTATGGTAATTTTACCTGTTTTCCCGTCCCATGTAACGACGGCACCCAGTGTTTCTGTTATTGCTCTTATGGGCAGCAACACTCTGTCTCCTTCAATTTCAGGTTCCACTTTATCATACTTTTCAAAATCAACAACAAGGCCTCTTACAAATACTCCAATTGAATAATCCTTCAATTCTCTTTTTATCTCACCTATTTCTGATAAAATTTCTTTTTTTGTAAGGTTATCGGCATCCTTGAACAACCTATGTAAATCTTTGATATAAGTCTTTGCTTCAAGCCTTGCAGCCTTCCGCTCCAGTTTTTTAGCCTCAAGCTCTTCTTTTATAACTCTGCCCTTACCGTTTGCTTTATTTTTTTCGACAGCATCTTTTTCGTCTACATCTTCTTTTGATTCTTTGTCTGTTTCATCTTCGTTTTCGTCCACATCTTCTTTTGTATCACTGTCTTCTGCCTCTTTGTCATCACTAATTGTATCTTTGACAGTTAATACTTGAGCTTTTTCCTGTTTATTAGCCTCATTTTTTGTTTTGTCAGCTAATACATTAGTCCCCGCAAAACAAAACACCAAGGTCAATACAAGTATAAAGATTTTCTTAAACATTTAATACATCTCCTTTTTTGTTTTATGCTATATTATTCGAAAAAACAAAGTCGAAAAATGGGGTACTAATATTTATTTCTTTTTATATCAGATTAATAGTTAAAAAGGAAGATTAAATTTTCATTTTTATATAATGTCAAAAGGGTGGAAACAAAGTCTTGACAAAATATAAATTGGGATATATTATATATTAACG
>CAZUVQ010000100.1:0-5808 GCA_964623915.1 uncultured Oscillospiraceae bacterium | reverse complement strand
TAGCCGAGGTTCCCCAAACACACTCACCTGTGAACGTGCGCGTGCGCGCGGTTCTATTCTACCGGTCGCCGTGAGGACGCTCACGCGACCGACTCGTCATCGCGGGCCGAGAGACCACGAATCGCGAAAGTTGTGTCGTGCATGGTGGCTCTGGGGGTGGCTACTCAGGTATCGCGTTCCAGATTCCGGCCCACTGCTCCGGTGTCAGGTCCCTCGGCAGTGCGCGTGTATCGACGCCGCACTGCCTCAGGAGTTGCCGGGCTCGGCCGGGGTCGATGTGGCTCGCGTTCGCGATGACACGGTCGAGGGTTCTGCCTCGGCCGGTGAATACCGCGCGTACGAACTGTTGGTACCGGGTGCGCTGCGAGCCGGGAATCAGCGGATCTTTGCGCCTGCTGATCTGGATGATGCCGCCATCGACGCTGGGGCGTGGTCGGAAACCCCAGGAGGGAACCCGGCCGTGGAGGTCGAAGGTGAACCAGGGCGCGGTTTGTGCGGTCAACATGGTGGAGCCACCGATCCCGCAGCGTTTGCGGGCGACCTCCCATTGCGTAAGGAGCACCGCCTGAGTCCAGGTGCCGACGCGGAGAAGTCGGCGCAGGATCGGGGTGGTGAGATGGAAGGGGATGTTCCCCACGATCACGGGGTGGTCGAGAGGGACGGTGAGCGCGTCGGCGTGATTGATTTTCACATCCGGCAGCGCGCGGCGGAGGCCAGCGATCCGGTGCTCATCGAGGTCAATCGCGGTCACCGGCCTGCCGAGCTGGGCGAGAGGTCTCGTGAGTGCGCCGTCTCCAGCGCCAAGTTCGAGTATCGGCCCTTTCGTCGCGGTGACTAGAGCGGTGATCTTGCTGATTGTGGGTGTGTGGATGAGGAAGTTTTGGCCGAGTTCGTGGCGGCCACCGTGGGATGAACGAGGCATGTTCGCGCTCCAAGAAAGAAAGGATGGAACGCCTCGGAAACAGGGCAGAGCGCAGACGGAGAAAATGGATGCGCAAAATCGCCGTTCCGAGACGCGAATGGTCTCTCGGATGGACGACGCGCGAAGCGTTCAGCGAGGCGCGCCGTCAGGCGCGGCGGTCGCGAACAGCAAGCGTGTGCGTCACAGCGAACACGCAAATCAAGTTACCCATGCCGATCATCTTACCCGATCGCAGCACAGAGTTCATCGGAGCAGCAAACCCGGGAATCACAGGCCGCGTGCTGGCCCGTCACGACCTGGGTCGCTGCCGGGGGTGGTGCGCTGGAACGGGTTGAGTTGCCGCTCTCGCTGCTCCAACAGCCGTCGTGTCTGTTCCTGCTCGGCCCGCTTGGCTGCAATGATTCGTGCAGCGTCGTTGACTGAGAGGTTGCGGAGTTCGTCGGCTTCGGCGCGCGCCAATGTTGCTCGCGTGAGGGCGTCTCGGGCGGCACGCTGTGGGTTGACGGTGCGCATTCCGAACTGATCGCTGCGTGCTTGCTCGGTTCCAATTTCACGAGCCAACAATGCGAACCGTTCTTGCTTGTGTCGCCGCGAGGTTTTTCCTCGGTCGGTGCGCGCAGCGTCGGCGGCGCGGGCGGCTTCGGCCACGCGGGGGTCACCTTTCGCTTTCTGTGCCGCTGTCTGGGCTGCCCATCCGGGGAGTGCTTGGTGATTACGGGGCGGTGCGCTGCCCCAGTTGTCGCGCACTCGCGCCCGTTGAGTCTGCGTCTGTTCCTTCGCGGCCTGGTGCTCGGCGCGGGCTTTGCGCCGACCGAACCTGCCGACGGCCGAGAGTCGGGTGCTGGCGGCGGCTTCGTCCTCGACAGCGGCAAGGTAGGTCGCGCCGTCCTGCTCTGCTCGTTGGACGAGTGGCCTGGTGACTTCGGTACGGACGTGCTCGGCTGCGTCCTCAGCAGCGTGGATTACGGCGTCGGCTTGCTCATCTTCGGCACGGTGGGCGTCTCGTTGGGCGTCGAGGCGCGCGGCTTTTTGCTCCCACCGGTCTGCCTGCTCCTTGGCGCGCTCGGCTACCTGGTCGAGGCGAGCGAGTTCTTCGGTGACGAGCTTGACCGGGCCATTGGCGACGAGGCCGCGTACGGCTTCTGCTGCTTGGGCTGTGACGTGGGCGAGGCCTCGGTCTGCAGGGTCGCGTTCCAATGCCTCGATGAACTGTGCTCTGGCATCGGCCATGTCTTCGGCGATGACATGCAGCCGGTTGGTCTCGCGGCCTCTGGTCATCCCGACGTAGACCCCGGCCGCGGTGGTCGCCTCCGACAGGATTGTGTGGGAGGTGGTGACGGTTGTGCCTTGGACGCCATACGCGGTCGCCGCATAGGACAGGTGCGCATGCCCGGCCACATACTCCGGCGGCAGGGTGACAGTGCGGGGGTTCTTGCGGCCGCTGCCAACCTCGCGGGCATAGACGGTGCCGTCGTCGGCGATGTGCTGGACGATCCATTGCTGTCGGTTTGCGACTCCGAGCGCGGTGTCATTTCTGCGGGTCTGGATCAGGTCACCGGCCCCGATGGGCAGGCCGTCGCTGCCGGTTGCCGTCACCTCGTCATCAACCTCGCCACGCTCAACCCGGCCGGTGCGCATGCGCTCATTCAACTCCGCCGCCTCGTCGTTCGTAACGACCGTGATCGCCTCGCCATGGTGAGCGGTCTCGGTGATACGCTCGCAGGCTTGCTCATCATCGGCGTGCAACGTCACGAGCCCCAGCACGGCAAGCTGGTCGAACACGTCGCCAGGGGTCTCGCGATCGCGCAACGCCAGCGTGAGTGCTGCGTACTCGGCATCGGCGAACCTGTGTAGTTCGGTCATGTCATAGGTTCGGCCACGTATCTGCGCGGCCATTTCGAGCACCCCGCCTCGGCCGACGGCGGGGAGTTGGGCGCGGTCGCCGACGAGCGCGACGTTCGCGCCTGCCTCGGCAGTGACGGCCAGGAGGGCGTGAGCGGTGTCTTGGTCGAGCATCCCGGCCTCGTCCACGATCACCCGCTCACCCCGCGACAAGCGCGTATCTTTCGGCGGGCCGGTGTAGGCGCGACCACTCTCGGGGTCGGTATCGCCCACAGCGATGCGTGTCCATACGCCGTCAGCATTCCAGCGCCACCCGTGCGCATACACGAGCGCCGCGACGCTGGTTGCGGGCACCCCGAGTTCTTCGTGCGCGACCTGCGCGGCGCGCAACGTCGGGGCAACCACCCGCGACGGTCTGCCATGCTCGGCGGCAACGTCGATGGCGGTGCGGAGCATGGTCGTCTTTCCGCTGCCTGCTGCTCCTTCCACGATCACCAGCGCATCGGCAGATGCGACGGCCGCTGCCGCGACCGTCTGCCCTCTATCGAGTCCGGCGGCGATCGCCGCCTCTGTCACGTCGGGGTGCTCCGACTTCCGCTTTGGCTTCGTGGCGGTGAGTTGGTCGCGGAGCGCGGCCTCTGCGGTGAGCACGCTGAGGCTGGTCAGGTGCGCGACATGCTCCGGCGTCGCCGCGCCAGGCGGCAGCACCGAGAAGCAATCCGAGACGGCAAGCTCGGTCGCCAGGGTGATGAACTCCCGTAACTCGGCAGGGGTTGCCTGCACACCTGCTTCGGTGGTGATGCGGGTGACGTGCTCCTGGAGCGTGTGCCTCGTCCACGCCGAGGATGAGGCGGCGCTCCGATCCAGCGCCCGCGATGCAACCTCCTGCACTGATAGCTCATCCACCGCGACGGCTGGTTGCGAGGTGCGGTGCTCAGACGTTGCGGGGTCGTATCCGGCCTCACGGAGTTCCTGCACCCACCATTGCTCATCCTTGAGGTCGACAGGCTTCTTGCCAGGCCGCTGGTGCGTCCACGCGATGCCTTGCAACCGCGCCGTCATCACCCGCCCCAGCTCCTCGCCCGGATGCGCGGCCTCCCACTCGGCTTCGAGCCGGTCGAGGTTGCGCCTGATCTGCGCCGACCGCTTCGACATCATCGCGTTGAACGGCTCCAACTCCCTGATTTCGCCGCTGGCCGGGTCGAGAGCCAGGCCATGCCTGGTAAGGGTCTGCGCGAGCTGCGGGTGCGCAGCGATCACCGCCGTACCGAGGGCGCGGATCGCGCCCTGCTGCTTGAACAACGCTGCCGTATCCAGTGCCCGCCACTTCCCAGCCGCCCACACCCGCATGCCGATCTGCATATGGATATGCCGATGCGGATCACCCGCACGCGAGGTCTTATGACGGATACCGACGACCTGCATCCGCTCGATAGGCAACACTTCCCGCGCATCACGCGGACCGACCCGAGTGACCGAGTGCTGACCCAGCCACTGGCGAATCTCCGCAAGGGCGTCCTGCTGCGCAGCGTCGAGTGCCACCGATACATCGGGGTGGAGTGCAGCGGCAACCGACAGGCTCTTGGGGGCATTGATCGTCATCTCCGCGAACAACGGCGACCCCTTCATACCCACGGCCGCCGCGCGCGGAGTTCCCATCGACTCGCCCGTGCCGGGATTGATCCAGTCCACCCACCCCTCGTACTCATCCGCCGACAGAGCGTGGGTAGCGGTGACTTCGCCGCGCCCGTCGAGTACCGCGTACTCGGCCACGGCGTCGTCCGCGCCCAGGTAGTACTCGTCGGCGCGGGAGCGGTCGGCCTCGACGTAGCGGCGCGCGGCAGCCCCGCTGCCGCGGAACAGGATCACCCCGCCCTTCATCTCGGCCTCCCTCATGAGTCGTCTCATGAGGGAGGTGTGCACCACGGCCCCGCCGTGGCATACGTGCATGGACTGGTGACACATGGGCTGGTGACACATGGACTGGTGTCAGTGGGGCTGCGTGACGAAGAGGCTTATCTTGGCGGGAGGGCTCCGCGGAGCATTCTGTTTGCGTGGTGAGCGAGGTAGGCGCGGAAGTCGTCCGGTGATTCGATTGTGAACTCGATGTCGGTGAGTGTAAGGGAGAGCGCAAGCCATTCGTATGAGTCGACGTGGGCCGTGTAGCGGCATTCCTGTTCGCTGATTGGTTCGATGGTGCCGTCGATGCGGTAGAGGCGGTCGGCTGCGTGTTCTGCGCTTTCGTGGAGGGTGAGAACTACCGTGCGTTCGGGGACGCCTTGGAAGTGTGTGCGGAGGTATGCGGGGAGATCATTGGCAGGCAGCGTGCGTGGATGGAAGTGCTCGTCGCCGATCTGTAGATTGCTCATCCGGTCGAGTCGGAAGGTACGCCAGTCGCTACGGGCGCGATCCCAGGAGAAGAGATACCAGCGTTGTTGGAGCCGCACTAGGCGTGCCGGTTCTACCTCACGTTGTGTCGTGTGGGATGTGTTGGCATGGTCGAAGCGCAGGATTCGGTGGGCTGTGATTGCCTCAGCGACAGTTTTCGCCGTGCCTGACTCAGGAAGTGTTCCGGCTGTGCTGGAGATGTCGGTCGTCGAGATGAGGGCGTCGACGGTGCGCCTGAGTTTGGGCGGCAAGATGCGGTGGATTTTTGCTTCGGCTCGTGCCGCAGAAGTCATAGTCTCCTCGCCGACCGTTGCTCCGTTGGCTGCCAGTTTCAGGCTCAGGACTGCCGCAATTGCTTCGTCGTCTTCGAGCATGAGTGGCGGGAGTGCTCGGCCTGCTACGAGTTGGTAGTGACCTCCGGGACCACGGCTGCTCTGGACGGGATACCCGAGGTTTCGGAGGAACTCGATGTCGCGTCGCAGTGTTCTGGGTGTGCTCTCGGTCGCCGTGGCCAGATCGGGCGCTGTCCATTGGCGGCCGCTCTGTAGCAACGAGAGTAAGCGCAGCATCCGCTCCCGTGGCGTCCTCATGTTTGCCCTCCTGCCAAACAGGTTGCGGTCAATACCTGTCCACAACTGATCGTAGCGTTGAGACAT
>CAZUVQ010000099.1:0-5810 GCA_964623915.1 uncultured Oscillospiraceae bacterium | reverse complement strand
ATTTACTGCAACTGTATGAAAAGGATTAGGTTGCATTTAACTTGACAAATGACTACAATAACTTGACACGGACGTAATTTGCAAATAGATTTGACAAATTACCTTTTGTGTTGTATAATATAGGAAAGGGTTATTTAGTGAGGAGGAGTAAATTTCATGTACAGCATCGGTGATAAAGTAGTCTATCCCATGCACGGAGCTGGCATTATTGAGGGTATCGAGGAAAAAGAAATTCTCGGTGTTACTCAAAAGTATTACATTATGAAAATGCCGCTGGGGGACATGAAAGTTATGATTCCCATGAACAACTGTGATAACATCGGAATACGTAATATTATAGACAGTGAGGAAGCTGACAATGTACTGAATTCCTTTAAATTGTTCAAAACTGAATGTACATTAAGCTGGAATAAACGCTATCGTGAAAATATGCTTAAAATAAAAAGCGGGGATATATATGAAGTTGCTAAGGTTGTCAAGATGCTTATGTGTCGAGACCATGAAAAAGGTCTTTCCACAGGGGAGAGGAAAATGCTCTCCAATGCAAAGCAAATTTTAATAAGTGAAATAGTCCTCGCAAAAAATATTAAGCAACACGATATAGAGATCATTCTTGATGAGCTTATAGTAAACGATTGAATAAAGATGTGTTGCGATGCAACACATCTTTTCTAATTTGTAAGGGGTTGAAAAAATGAAGATTGCGGCAATAATTGTTGCTGCAGGTACAGGAAACCGTATGCAGAGGGGCAATAATAAGCTTCTGCTTGAAATTTGCGGGCAAACTGTAATCGAAAGAACTTTAAATGTTTTCTCTGCCTGCGCTGCAATAGACGATATTATTCTTGTTACTTCAGATTCTGACATTTTAAAAATTGCCGGAAAATTCCCTCGTGTTACAAAAACTGTAGATGGTGGAAGTACAAGAACAGAGTCTGTTTTAAATGGTCTTCTATCTGCCGGTGAAGCTGATTATGTTGCTATACATGACGGTGCAAGGCCTCTTATCACCGAAGAAATAATCTTGTCGGTCATCAGTGCCGCAAAAACCTTTGGTGCAGCTATTACCGGCACCGATGTGCTTGACACGATAAAGCGCACAGATGATAGCGGGGTTATTGTTGACACTCCTTTGCGCAGCAGCTTAAAATTCGTGCAGACGCCTCAGGTTTTCCGACGAGATTTACTGCTGAGTGCATATAACTCATACCGAGGAGATGCAACTGATGACGCATTTTTGTTAGAAAGTGCAGGAATACCGGTAAAGGTTATTGCAGGAAGCCGTGAAAATATTAAAATTACAACTGAGTTTGATTTATTATTGGCAGAAGCCATAATTTTAGCGAGGGAAAAAATATGAGAATAGGTCATGGTTTTGATGCTCACAGGTTATCCGAGGGGAGAGATTTAATTCTTGGAGGTGTAAAAGTCCCACATAGCACCGGTCTTTGTGGTCATTCAGATGCTGATGTGCTCATTCATGCAATAATGGATTCAATGCTTGGTGCGGCTGCTTTGGGTGATATCGGAACACACTTCCCTGTGCAGGATGAGGCTTACCTTGGAATAAAAAGTTTGCTGCTTTTAAAAAAAACAGCTATATTAATACGTGAATACGGATATACTGTTATTAATATCGATTCAACAATAATAGCACAAAAGCCAAAACTTAAAGATTATATTTCTGATATGAGAAAAAATATTGCACAATGCCTTGAAATTGATATCGATAATATAAGCGTTAAGGCAACTACAACAGAAAAAATGGGCTATGAAGGTCGTGAAGAAGGAATATCTGCTCACGCTGTCTGCCTGTTGGAAAAATAAACCAAAGGGGAAAAACATGACAAAAATTAGTTTTAACTACAAAAACGCACTATCTTACATGAATGCGGAAGAGATTTCCATGCTTGCTCCCGCTGTAATGGCGGCACATAACCAGCTTCATGGCGGAAGCGGTGCCGGCAGTGACTATACGGGTTGGCTTGATTTACCTGAAAACTATGATAAAGACGAGTTTGAAAGAATAAAAAAAGCTGCTGAAAAAATCAGAAGTGATTCCGAAGTTCTTGTTGTTATCGGCATCGGCGGTTCATACCTTGGCGCAAAAGCCGCTATTGATATGCTTGGCGGTTCATTCTACAATGAAAAACGAAAGGGCCCTAAAATTTTCTTTGCCGGCAACAGCATAAGCTCAACATATCTTGCCGACCTGCTGAATGTTATAGGGGACTGTGATTTGTCAGTCAACGTAATCTCAAAATCAGGCACAACCACTGAACCTGCCATTGCTTTTCGGGTTTTTAAAGATTTGATGGAAAAGAAATATGGGGATGCGGCAAAGGAAAGGATTTATGCCACTACCGATAAATCTCGCGGCGCACTTTATAATCTTGCAACAGAAAAAGGCTATGAAAAGTTTATTATTCCCGATAACGTGGGAGGAAGATATTCCGTTTTAACTGCGGTGGGGCTGCTTCCCATAGCCGTATCCGGTGCTGACATTGACCTGATTATGAAAGGCGCACAGGATGCCATGGCAGAATACTCAGCCTCGGACTTGATGAAAAACGATTGTTACTTATATGCGGCCGCAAGAAATGCCCTTTACAGAAAGGGATATACAACAGAAATTCTTGTAAACTACGAAAGCAATTTGCATTACTTTGGCGAATGGTGGAAACAGCTTTTCGGTGAAAGCGAAGGAAAAGACCACAAGGGTATCTTCCCTGCCGCTGTTGATTTTTCTACTGACCTTCATTCTATGGGACAGTATATTCAAGATGGTATGAGAAATCTTTTTGAAACTGTAATTTCCGTTAATAACCCGAATTCAGATATTACGATAGAAGCGGATAAAGATGACCTTGACGGTTTAAACTACCTTGCAGGAAAAAATGTAAGCTATGTTAACAGCCGTGCTATTACAGGCACAGTATTGGCACATAATGACGGGGGTGTTCCAAACCTTTCTCTGACAGTTGATAAAATGGATGAATACTGTTTTGGAAATATGGTTTATTTCTTTGAAAAAGCTTGTGGTATAAGCGGTTATATTCTGGGAGTAAACCCGTTTGACCAGCCCGGTGTTGAAGCATACAAAAAAAATATGTTTGCTCTTTTAGGTAAACGTGGATATGAAGATTTGCGTGAGGAGCTTATGCAAAGATTGTCAATAAAATAACCAGTAAAATTTATTTTAACTATTTTTATTATAAAGGTTGAAAAATTTTACATGTTATAGTATGATTAAATTATCAAATACCGAAAGGGGATGTCTTCAATGATAAAGGTGATTTTAGGTGAAAAAGGTTCCGGCAAAACAAAGGCACTTATTAAAAACGTTGATGAAGCTGTAAGCCGTGACCATGGCTCTGTTGTTTTTGTGAGCAATGATAAGAGCCACGTTTATGACCTCAGTTATAAAGTCAGAATGATTGATGCATCAGAATATAATATTTCGAATACATATGAGCTGTATGGAATGCTCTGTGGTATTTATTCACAGAACTATGATACAACTCATATTTTTGTCGATGGCTTAACGAAAATAACCACAAGTTCTGAAGATGAAATTGCTACATTTCTTGATAAGTGTTCAATTTTTGCACAACAGTTCGGTATTGAAATTGTTATGACAATCAGTTTATGCGCTGATACAGCATCCGATAATATTAAAAAGTATTCTGCGTAAGACTGTTTTATTGATTTTAAAATATATCTATCGCCCCCGTATTTTACGGGGGCATTACAATAGAGAGGAGCGCAAGCGTAAATGCAATACAGAAGTACACGAAACAAAGACATCTTTGTTTCATCTTCAGCGGCAATTTCAAAGGGCTTATCTCCGGACGGCGGTCTTTTTGTTCCGCAGTTTATTCCGCAGATGAGTTTAGCTGAAATAGAATTGCTCTCTGACATGGATTATCGTGAGAGGGCATGTAGCATTCTCGGCAGATTTTTAACCGATTTTTCTGAAACTGAAATTTCTCAATGCGTAAATGCCGCATACACTGATAAAAAATTTGACAGTGCCGACATAGCACCACTTAAAAAAATAAGTGACCAAAAATATATTTTAGAGCTTTGGCATGGCCCCACATGCGCTTTTAAGGACATGGCACTTCAGATTTTACCGCATCTTTTGGCTTGCTCCACAAAAAAGCAAGGAATCAAAGAAGAAACAGTGATTCTTGTTGCTACAAGCGGAGATACGGGCAAGGCGGCTCTTTCAGGCTTTGCTGATGTTCCCGGAACAAAAATCGTAGTTTTCTACCCGGAAAACGGAGTAAGCCGTATACAAAAGCTTCAGATGACAACTCAGGACGGAGGAAATGTTTATGTTTCTGCCGTTAATGGTAATTTTGATGATGCACAAAACGGCATCAAGAGAATTTTTACAGACGGTGATTATGAAAAAGAATTAAAAAAAGCGGGTAAAGTGTTATCCTCTGCTAATTCAATTAACTGGGGCAGGCTCGTCCCCCAAATAGTCTATTATTTTTCGGCATATGCCAATTTGTTTCATGACGGCGAAATAAACATTGGCGAAAAGATAAATATAGTTGTTCCAACAGGTAATTTTGGTAATATTCTCGCTGCCTTTTATGCAAGCCGAATGGGCTTACCGGTAAACAAATTTATATGTGCCTCAAACAGCAACAATGTTCTTACGGATTTTATTAAAACCGGCATTTATGACAGAAATCGCAAATTCAACACCACAATTTCACCCTCAATGGATATACTAATTTCAAGTAATCTCGAACGCTTTTTATTTGATATTACAATAGGTGATGAGAAAAAAGTTTCTGAATTTATGCAAAAGCTTCGTACTGAAGGAAAATACGATATCGGTGAAAACCTGCGTGACGAAATTTCCAATGTTTTATACGGCGGATACTGCAATGATGACGAAACAATGAATACTATAAGGACTGTATTTGAAAAATATTCTTATGTCGCAGATACTCATACTGCAGTAGCCCTGAAGGTTTATGATGATTATGTAACTAAAACAGGAGATACCACAAAAACAGTTATTGCCTCTACGGCAAGCCCATATAAATTCAGCGCAAGCGTAGTAGAAGCTATTTGTGGAGATATAGTTGATAAGGATGAATTCCAAATTATTGATATGCTCACAGATATTTCAAAGCTGCCAGTGCCATCATCTTTGGCGGAGCTTAAAAATAAAAAAGTCAGATTTAACGCTGTTTGTGAGCCTGATGATATGAAAGCCACTGTTTGCGAATTTTTAGGTTTTTAATTTTGACAAAAGGAAGGCGCAAAAACCTCCCTTTTGTCAGCAAAGCCTATTATGAGTTGTTTGAGGATTCACGCTTTGAAAATGTTTTGCAGTCTGTTTCTTTTTCACTTCTGCCAAGGCCCCCAACCTCAATTATTGATGCTGTGCACCCACCGTCATTAGTGTTATAGAAACACTGTTCAACTGTGCATTTTACGCCCTCTATCGGGTAATCAGTCTTTTGTGGTTTGGAAAAATCCATAGAAAGTACTCCTTATTATTTTTTTTGGCTAACGCTAACCCTTTATTATCTTTTCTTAAAAACAAAAAAATATTCCCGGAGGAATATATATGTCAATTTATGCTATTTCTGATTTACATCTGCCATTGGGCGTTGACAAGCCTATGGAAATTTTTGGTTCTTACTGGGAGAATTACACTGAAAGAATATACGAAAACTGGATGAACACAGTCAAAGAAGGTGACAGTGTACTTATCCCCGGCGATATTTCATGGGCAACTTATCTGGAGCATACAAAAAAAGATTTTAAATTTATTCATT
>CAZUVQ010000098.1:0-5823 GCA_964623915.1 uncultured Oscillospiraceae bacterium | reverse complement strand
TCTCAAGGCTTTCACCCCGAAAAACGGTCAAGGTTGCAAGATTGCCAGGGTATCCCTTAACGCCCTCGTGTCCGCTTTAGTGCAGCCTTGAGTGCATGAAGCGTTTCGATGACACTCTATCATTCCCCAGCAGTACACTCATAGAAAGGCCCGCCACGTAATAATGATCTTCCCATACACATGGCACCTATGCTAAAGCCTGTTTCCGTTTTGGCGAGCGTTAGCCGAATCATGAAAGCGACGCTTAATCGCCTGTAGTCAACGATCCGTTGTATTCACAGGAATCATAAGTAGAGATCGGCCAACATCTTTTCCAATATCGAGAAGAATTTGAATGCACGTTTTGATATACAGGTATATATTTGCTCGAAACCAAGACCTCAGCATTTGTGGCGGAAGATTTGCCATATGCTTTTGAACCGTTTTACAAATAACGTCTAGGAACAAATAAAAACGACACCGGCCTAGATTCCGCT
Organism: uncultured Oscillospiraceae bacterium; assembly: GCA_964623915.1. Lineage (GTDB taxonomy): Bacteria > Bacillota > Clostridia > UMGS1883 > UMGS1540 > CAZUVQ01. The sequence goes on along the minus strand of CAZUVQ010000098.1, from coordinate 5,347 downwards.
ATCAAAAATGAATAGCGGACAGGTACAGTGCCGTTCCCAAATCAATAAACAACTTGGATGAGTGTTGCGAGGTCATGCTATCTATTTGCATCTGATCCAATCATATAAATAGCAATGCGGTCTTTTAGCTTTTTGGAGCCGGAGCCTTCACGACAATTAACTCCAAGGTTTCATCATGCAGGTTTTTTACATTCATTTTGGTTTGGAACGGAATCTTTAGGAGCGTGCCGGATTCGTACTCGTGTATATTCTGCTCATTCAAGCCGATAGAGAGAATTCCACGAACGACCGTCATGTATACGTTTGAATTGGAAAAATGCTCGGGCAAACCCTCATTTTTGTTAAACACCATATGCAGATAGTGTACATTCTCATCAAATATGACCTTTTCTACGGCCTTATCATTACCCCTTGATAAGTTAAATATTTGCTCAACCATTGCGGTATACCTCCTGATTTTAAGTTTTGTGCAGTTCTTTTACTATTATATTATAACGCAGGAGATATTCCATGTTGTAATTACAACAATTCGTGTTTTGTTATGTGTTCTTGCTGTAGTGGATGGCATTTTTAGGGCAGACTTGCTGACAATTTGTGCATTGAAAGCATAATGCAGTGTTTATACCAGCCTTTTTATCCTCAGAAGAAACAACAATAGCATGTGAGGGACAGTCTTTTTCACATAACTTGCAGCCAATGCAGGCGCTTTTATCTACTTTTTTAGAAAATCTCGCAAGGCGTCCAAAAACTCTTTGCAGAGCGCCAAATGGGCAGATGAGGTTATGGAATACCTCAGGTTTATATCTAAGTGTGATCAGCACCGATATAACCAACCAAAAGGGCAGAACCGGCAGATTCATATGCAACAGTTTTTTTGATAAGGCCATAGCTGTCACGCTAACGGCTAAGGCTATCCATGTGAAATACCCACTTTTCAACCACTTAGGAGCTTTAGATGTTTGGAGGTTCAGTTTTTTTGAAAGCCATGCGGCGGGCAGCATCATAGTGTTCATAGGACAGGCGTATCCGCAATAAACCCTGCCAAACAACAGAGCGGCAACCAAACTCACACCGAACAATACCAGCCACAGCATCACTTTCCCATTTACAAGTAGAAATAGGAAAAGTGCAAGAAAAAATACACGAATAATATTGATTATGTATTTCATGATATATCCGCCTCCTATTGATATATTTCTATTATAATGTTAAAATACGAAAAAATGTGTTACCAATGTAACTAGCATGGAGTCATTATGAAAAAATATTTGGAATTAATGAAACGGATTGATCTCATAAAATCAATAAATCCTCAAGATATTGATTCGTACTTGATTGAAGGAAGCTGTAGGATCATCCAGTACGGGAAAAACAATATTGTTCATTTTGTTGGAGAAGTCTGCTCGAAACTTGACATTATTCTTTCTGGCAAAGTGGTTATTGAGCGTATTGATGAGTCCGGAAATCTTATGACAATAGCCGAGTTTTTTGGTGGCGATGTTCTCGGCGGCAATCTGATGTTTTCAAAAAATCCACATTACCCAATGACTGTTACGGCTAAAGATGCTACTACAATTTTAGAGATAAACAGAGATCTTCTTTTCTTTTTGTTTTCGAACAATCATGACTTTTTAAGGAGTTACCTTGAGTACGTAGCGGACCATACGGTCATCCTTGGAGATAGGATTAAGCACTATGTGAATAGAACAATCCGCGAAAGTCTAATAAGCTATCTAAATTATGAGCGCAAAAAGCAAAACTCAAATATAATTAAGCTTAACATGACAAAAAAGGCGTTAGCCGAAAGAATCGGCGTTCAAAGGACATCCTTATCCAGAGAGCTTGCTAAAATGAGAGAGGACGGGCTGATCAAATACGACTCAACAACGATCGAATTATTGCAAAAATATTTATCGGTACAATGATTACAATTATGATATCCGCAATCGATTATCTATATCTGAGCAGACGCACAATTTGCGCGGGAATATTGATAACGGATTGAAGAACCGCTTTCCAAAGCAAGCATTGCATGGTAAGTGCGAACCCTGCTGTCATGGTTGCGCCTGTCGATTGAGATCAGAATTATTTATGGTTAAGGAAAATTCACAGCCCTTGTCCTGTCTGTTTTTAACTCCTATCATGAAACCGTGCCTTTGCGCAATCTGCTTTGCGATGGCAAGGCCGAGGCCGGTGCCGCCTTTGTTTTCTTCCGAGCGCTGCTTGTAAAACCGCTCAAAAATATACGGCAAATCCTCGGGCGCAATGCCGGGGCCCTCATCACGAACGGTTAGTGTGGCGGCGCTTAGGTCAGCAGAGAGAGTAACATCCACCTTCCCGCCTTCCGGCGAAAACTTTACGGCATTGTCCAGCAGAATGACCAAAATCTGCCGCAATCTTCCGTAATCACCGGGTATTACAAAGCCCTCGCCGCTGTGATTAAGCTCTACGGTTACATTTTTCCCCGCCGCGATGCGCCGAATACCTCGCACGGCATCTTTCGCTATTTCCATTAGGTCAACCTCGCCCATTTCCATCACAAAGTCGGGGTTTTGCAGCCGCGCAAGCTCTAAAAGGTCGGACACCAGCCGCTCCAAATAAATGCTTTCCGAAAGCATTTGCCTGTGATAATCCCCGACCATGCGGGGTTCGGACACCACGCCGTCGCAAAGCGCCTCTAAAGAGCCGCGAATAACCGTTACAGGTGTGCGCAGCTCGTGCGAGATGTTTGCCACAAAGTCCCGCCGCAGCTTATCAAGCTTGGCGCCCTCTTTCGATGCGGCATCAAGCTTGGTTGCCATATCGTCAAGCGCCGCGGCAAGCTCTCCGATTTCATCATTTTGCAAAACATCCGTCTTAGCCATATAGTCGCCTTGGCTAATTTTTGCGGCCGCGGTTTTCATTTTAGAAAGCGGCTTTGTAAAGCGCTCAGCCAATATGCCCGCGATAAAAAACGAAATGATGATGGCCGCACCCATACTAAGCAGCAAAATGGCAATGCCGCTCTCGGTAGCACCCCGGATAGTCCCAATTTGCTCATGCAAGAGAACGGCCCCTGCAATCTCGCCATTTGACAGTGTAACCGACGCGGCGACCGTGACAGACGGCGCACCGAGAAATGCGCCAAAGCTTTCGCTAAATGTGGTGCTGCCATCTATCGCCGCCGTGATGACATCCTCCGCACCGGGCGGCAAATCCTTATACTCCAAAGTCATTTGTCCGTGTCCGCGCGCAATTTGCTCGAGGTTGCGGTCAACAACCCAAACATCAGTCATGGCAATATCATCAAGAAAGCGAAGATATGCGCCATAACCCATTGCCTGACCCATCATGCCATGGCCCGGCTCCTGCTCCGGGCTTACAGTCCAGTATCCGGCCAATGACTTAGCAATATGCACAGCGCGCTTTTCCAGTTCGGCCTTATGAACATCCATGTTGTACCGTGAAAAAAGCGCGGAAAATATAAAGCCAATTATAAGCGAAAATATAATTAGCGAACCCGAAAAATACAGTATAAGCCGTGTGCGTATTTTGCTTTTCACTATATCACCTCGAACTTATAGCCAACGCCCCAAATAGTTTTGATTTCCCAGCCGTCGTGAGGAACCTCGTCAAGCTTTGCGCGCAGCCTTTTAATGTGGGAGTCTACCGTGCGTGTGTCGCCATAATAGTCGAACCCCCACAGGCTGTTTAGCAGGTTATCGCGCGAAAATACCTTGTTTCTGTTTGTGGCCAGCGTCCACAAAAGCTCGGTTTCTTTCTTTGTCAAGGATATGCGAACACCGTCAATCTCGGTGATGTATTCATCAAGACTTATCATTAAACCCTCATAACTAAAAACCTGCAACTTTGTGTTATCCTCCCGTATGATGCGGCGCAAAACGGCCCGAACGCGCGCCATAACCTCACCCGGCGAAAAGGGTTTGACTATATAATCATCGGCGCCAATATCAAGCCCCATGATGCGCTCAAAATCCTCGCCCCGCGCCGTAATCATAATAATAGGTACATTGCTCTGCCTGCGAATTTCGCGGCAGATCTCAAAGCCGTCCATGCCGGGCATCATAACATCGAGCAGAATAATGTCAAAGGCATAAGACTGCGCCCTGTCAAGCGCAGCTTTACCGTCAAAGGCTGTTGTAACGGCAAAGCCTTCCTTTTTGGCGTACTCTTCAAGTATGGAAACTATCTGCCGGTTATCGTCGGCAATCAAAATGCTCGGCATGACCGTCACTCCTCCCTGTTAAGTATAGTAATGGTAGGATGTGTTTTTTTCGTGGCTATCAAAGCTATATTACCATAAAAAAGAAAACGAAAAAACACACTTTCGCCACAGCCCGGATTTATGATGTAGTCACAGCAGCACTAAAGCGCTGAAAACAAGGAGGTCGCCATTATGAAAACTATAAAAAGGCTTGCTATTGTGGGAATCGCGGTTTTGACGCTGGCTGCAGGTGCGGTCACGGCGTTTGCCGCCTCGCAGTACGCAACGCCCGCCGAAGCGGTCGCGGGGCTTACGGGGCGTGAGGTACAATCCGTTATTGACGAACGCACCGAAACCGGCAAAAGCTATGGAACCATTGCAAACGAAGCTGGTGTGCTCGACAAGTTCAAGTCTGAAGTGCTGGAAATGAAGAAGGATGCGCTGGCCGCCCGAGTCGCCGCTGGAACAATGACTCAGGAGCGGGCGGACGCCATCCTCGCAAGAATTGAAATGAATCAGGCTAATTGCGACGGAACTGGAACCGGCTGTGGCATGGGAGCCAAATTTGGTCAGGGCGGCGATCAAGGTCGCGGTCAAGGCGGTCGCGGCATGGGTAACGGCCTACGCAACGGGTCGTGCCTGAATCAGTAAGATTTATCAAAGCGTGGCTATCGGGATTAAGCAAATCTCGATAGCCGCATGAGGATAAAGACCTCTACGCCATACGCGCATCGCATTTCTAAAAGCCCTGCAATACCGCCTTGGATGGGATGATAACGGAAGGTACTCATTCGAGGGAGTTCTGACCCAATCCGGTGAAGTCCCCGCTACTGTATTTCGGATGAGAGAGGAAATGAAACCTTAGGAATAGGAACAGAGGGCGAAAGGGCCCTCTGTTCCCGTGATAGCTATGGTTTTATGTCGCTAACAAGCCGTAATCCACCGTTATCTTAACATTTTTGTCGCAAACTTACCACCTCATCTTCAATGGGGCTAAAATCCTCGGCGAGTTTCGTTGGGAAAAGAGCGAAAGTCAGACCCGAACTCCTGAAAACCCTGATTCTATGCGGGTTTCCCCTTTGTCGCAATTATACCGTATGGGCATAATTAACGCCTGAAAAAGATGTCCTGCGGTGAAAACCG
>CAZUVQ010000097.1:0-5908 GCA_964623915.1 uncultured Oscillospiraceae bacterium | reverse complement strand
CAAAGGATGAAATCGGAGTTCCGGTATAACCTTCTTCTACAGTTTCCTTAACAATAAAATTGCTTGGTTCTTCGTGATTTTTAAAATAACTAAGCGGTACTTCAACTGTTATCCATCCATTTTCATCTGCATCTGTAAACCAATCATCGATATTAATGTATGTAATGCCTCCGACACGTGTTACATCTTGATCTGATGAGCCTATATGAACATTACCAATACAGGTTAAGCCTAACCTATAGCCACTTTGCGCAACACCTTTTTTAAGGCTTATTCTTAATGCTGCACTCCTATAATCAAGCGCAGGTATTTGATTTCCTGTAAAGTAACCGCCGACATAATCTATTCCTTGGTCAATTGAATCTTGCTTGAGAGTAACAGTTGCGGGTTTACCGCCACCCGGCGCCACTATTGGGCCTGAATAAGATGTATTTAAAACTGCTCCGTCATTGTTTCTGAATCCACTATCAGACCCAACTGTATATGTGCCGGTTTGAACAATCGGGTCATAAAAATTATAATAAACAGAACCCTGTGCATTAAATTCTAAAGCTGATACCGCAAAAGGCTGATAAAGCATTGACATTATTACAAATAATGTCGTTAAAGTAATCCGTACTTTTTTCATTTTCAATCCTCTCCTTTCAATCCAGTTACTGTCAAATTTTCTTTTGTGAAATCGACGGCTAGTGTCTAATTCTCATTGATTTTATTGATTTCATTTACTTTTTAATCCGGATCAATCACCATCGACAACCTTTTACACGTTCCTGCTGTTGCCAAACAAGGATTTGACTTTTCATAAGTCATTTAATGTTACCTCAACCTAATTACAAATGCACCTGTTTTCAATGCTGTTATAACAACAGGAAGTGTTGTTGAAGATGATTTGTAATCAATTAAATCATCATAATAAGCATGACGTATTCTGTTGTTCTCTTGGTCATAATATGCAACTATATCATTGGCAAAAAATCTTTGATAATATGCCACAGGTGATCTCTTAATAAGATTTTCAGGCATTTCAAAAACTTCTTCAGCATTTGAACTGTTATACTGCGGTGCATTATTTTTAACTGTTGTAAGAAAAGTTATTGCTGTATTTGTCCTTGAATACGGAACACCTACAATGTTAATATTACCGGCATTAAATTGTTTGTTGCATGGTCTTTCTGTATCAAAAATAAGAAAAATCTTACGAACATCACCGTTTAAATCATATCCGAGTCTTATTACATCGCCGCGATGAAGTGGTTTTAATTCACCTGTTTTTTCATCATTTTCATCGTATTCAGGTTTCATAATTACATTATCACTTGTAACACAAACGTTTTTCATACTAAGTGGAAATGGATCAACTGTCCAGATTTTTAAAAACTTTCTTTCGTTTCCATCACCGTCTAAACCGGAATATATGCTGTCAACCATTGCAAATGGCAGCGTTCCGTTCCAAGAAACAAAACCACCCGAACCACCAAGGGCATCTGTTTCAGAATATACAACCGGTAATGCAACCAATCCTGCTACATCTGCATCGTCAATATCGGCAATTAATATAGTGCTTAATGTAACTCCACTATATGCTGCGGACAGTGCATCAAACGAACTTCCTTTTTTTGTATATAACTTATCATCAAATGTTGATATGCATGTTTCGATATCTTGGTCAGATTTTGTTGGTACACCCAAATATGTTGCATTTGGCGAAATTCTGTATGATACACCATCAATCATATTATACCCATCTGAGCCAATTTTTAATATTCCGCTTATAGTTATACTATCATTACTATAGTCATCTTCAGAATCAGTTCTTACTGGAGTATCAATATCGGTTATGCAGGCATCATTATTTACAATAAATTTGACAAACTGTCTTTTGGGAATAAACGATGCCGTGGATTGATCATAAAATTGAAGTTGCTTTAATGCAACGTCGGCTTTTTTCTTTGCACCATCAAAATTAATTTTATCTGCAATTTTAAACACCTTCATTCCAGAATTAACAGTATAAATTTTAGCCTTATGCTCCTTATTTAAGCCTTCTGTTGAACCTAATCCGACTATGATGCCCCATTCCCAGCTGCTGTTGCCTATAAAATCAATAAATGCTGCTTTGCCACAATAATCAAACAAGACTATTCCTCTGCTACTTCCTATCTGATTTTTTGAGTACTTGTTAAAAAAGTCAACATCGGTTTTATATTCTATTTCGCCTAATGTTATTTTTCTGTTATCAACATCCCAACCGCTTACATATTCCTCAGCCTTGTCTTTCGAAACAATAATCTTTGCCGACTTGTTCGACAATGTATTATAAACCGAAACAACACTGTTCTTGACAATTGATTCAATTTCTACTGCTTCACCGTTTGAATCAAAAAACAAAACATGTTCATATTCTGAAAAATCAAGAATACTGTCATCCTGTTCTATACAGATTTTTTCGTTCATATCTATATTACTTACAAGATAATTTACATACGAATAAATTTTAATAACATCAATATCGTTATTTCTGTCATTGTTTATTAGTTGTATTTTACCGTTAAAGCTATTTGAATTGAGCAATTTAAGGTTGTATCCATTAGCAGCTTCATCATTAAAAACAACAAACTGATTTCCATTAATTTCCTCTGTGCATACTTTACCATTTTCTATATATTTAATGCTACTTGCTGCAATTTCCTCAATATTCTCTGAATCAATTTCAGTAATATTGTTATCGTAAGGGCTTATAAATTTAAGCATTGGAACGTTATCTGAACTATTTTCATAGAAGGCTTCTACATTAAGTCCAAGCAAGCTTTCGTCCAACGTGCTTTCACTTTTATAAAGCTTCCCACCAATAGAAATATATTTTTCGCTGATTGTATCATTCAAAACACCGTCAAGAGATGAAAAATATGTGCAATCAACCACTCCTTCGGCTTTTTTTAGATGTAAATAACTATCTAGCACAGATATGCAGCTATTTTCATCAAAACCTTTACCTGTATCGTAAACGATTTCTTCATCTAAAAAATTATAAACCATTTGTGCAAATTCATCTTGAGTAATTGCATTCGGATTTTCAACATTCACTTTTCTTACATATTTTAGTTTACTTTGAGAATTATTAAAACCCGGCATATTTACATATCGTTCATAACCAAGTACACACAAAAACAACTTTATTATTTCGCTGTAACTTACCTTTGCGGAAGAATTAAACCGTCCACCAAGTTTTGTATCAATAAGTCCCATATCATATGCCATTGTAACATATTGTGCATCAACTGAACCGGCAGCTACATCATAGTAAATATCTCTTGCATTACATAATCCAACATTTTTCAATGTCACGGCAGTTTTTACCGCATCAATTCTCGTAAGTTCAAGTTCAGAATCTGTTACATTAAAAATTTCTAAAGCAGAAACAACCTTTGCCTCATACGAAAGTGACTCATTTTGTTGACTTGCTTTTTCTTTTGAAGCAGATATGGTATCATTCGCAGTTGCATTAACAAAACTTATTAACATTATCGCAGCTGCAACAAAAATCGAAATTATTCTTTTCAAATTATTTCACTCCTATCTGTAATTAGTATAGGCAAACAATGTACCGATTTTTGAATTTATTTCAGTAAAATATACAATAGTTGGATTTATAGGATCATTTTTTATACCTATTAAATCGCTTGTCGTACCTTCTTTAATTATATTTCTTTTTACATCATATACAATCACAGTTGAAACACCGTTGTTAAGAGTATTAATGTGTTTTGAACTATCAAAAACACACTCAGCAGCATTGCCATCAAAATAATTTGCAGCACCATCTGTCGTTTTATACCAAGCTTTTATACCTCTGTCAGTAAATGCATACAGTGGGCCGAAACATTCAATAGAACCTTTTTCTTCATCATTTTCTGCCCAGTCTGTTTTGCCATAGAAAGCACTGTTATCTTTTAGTTTATGGTCAACAAGCACTATTATATCAACTATAGAATCGTCAATATATGCAAGTTTTACGATATCTCCCTTTTCTAATTGTCTTAGTATAATATTACCATTACGGTCAGTTTGTCTCTTATATGAATAGACCGGATCCAATATTTTTTTTTCAAGAATGCTATATCTACCGGTGCCATAATATGAAAGAATCAAAACTTCATCGCCATTTTCATCAACTCTTGTTGAAAGGCCATCAACCATAACTGTTGTCTTATTGTAATCACCATATATACCACTCTTATCATCTATCAATCGTGCATCCGTTTCATTCGGTTTCCATTTATATCTGTAAACAAGTACAGGAAACGCTCCGCCTGCATCAGGGTCTATAACTTCATAATTCGAATATGATGGTGCATCATATATATTATACATCGGAGTATTAATGCCGGAGCTGTGAAAGTACACCTCATCAATTGAATCTATATCAGACGGAACACCCCCTGATTCGGTATCAACATACGGTGCATATAAAATAAAACTTCTAAGATATGGTGTAAATACAGGGTACCCTGAAGAAAGAGCAGTAAGTGAGTTTGACCATGCATAGCTTATTTTATTTTCTTCATCAGAATAACAAATTTCGACCTTAAGGCTTGAATCACTTTCATTTTCGCCTCGATTTTGTGTGTCTATAAAAATAAGTTTGCCGCTATCATCTGTATGTATTTTAAGCATTTGTATGTTTGTGTATCTATCTCCGTTAGAAGCATCAACAAGAGTGAGTCTGTTAATAATTTCATCAATGCCGGCTGATTCTTTTGTGTTTAATCTATCGCCATCAAAATTTACTTTTTTAGCAAGCTCATACTCCTCTTTTGTACCATCAAGTCGCATAACCCTAAGCTTTACAGAAGGATTCAAACTACCGTAACCATATGTCTTTAACTTCATAAGATATGCATACCAATATTCATGTTCATACTCGGAATAATCAATATTACATACTCTTCCTTGAAAATCGTAGCTTACAGTAATAAGCCTATTGAGCTCTATTTTTATATCATCTATTTTTTCTTTGATACAATCATCAATAACCGTAACTGTTCCATTATCAAGAACAACTCTGTTGTCACTTTGTATTTCGGTTATTTTCGTATTTACTTTTGTTGAACTCGGAATAAGAATACAGTAATCATTTGATTTTGCAAGCATTACTGATAATACACTTCCTGCTCTTACAAGCTCAAATGATATTTTATTCAAGTTGCCATCACAGATCAAATATTCCTTGTCACTTAAATCAATAGTAGTCTTAGGATATTTTGAATAAATCAAATTATTGGCATAATCAACTGCATCAACTACATAGTTTTGTATTTGATAAATGATAAGGACATCAACATCACCGCCATTGTCATTATCAATTGCAATTATTTTACCGCTTGTTGTATCAAAATTAATATCGCTTTGTTTATAACTTGCAAGCGGTCTACCATTAAACACAACATCAACATCACTTGAAATTGAAACACTTTTTGTTTTGTTAACTATACCAAAAGAAATATTTTCTTTATCATATTCAATTCGTCCATTTTTAAAAGAAATAAAATTCTCGCTTTCAATAACAGTAATGTTATTTGCATTTGTCTCTGCAAAAAGAAATGTCTTTATTCCATTTTCTTCTTTATAATATGCATCTACATTCATACCTAACAAACTCATGTCAACTTTGTCTAAATGAAGTCTTTCGCTGCCAACAGTTATTGTATGGTCATCGCAATTTACATCATAATCAAAATTAAGTTTTGAATTTCCGACAGATTTAACTATCCCATGAACAACTTTTATATTATGATATTTTTCAAGTACATTTTCTGTTGTATCTATATTGATCCGCTCCGAAGTACCAGATACAGTAAATACAGTATGCGCAAAAAGCTGTGCATATAAAATCTTTGTCATATCGCCA
>CAZUVQ010000096.1:0-6121 GCA_964623915.1 uncultured Oscillospiraceae bacterium | reverse complement strand
AACATTGCACTAAACATAATTACCGCCAATACAATTGAACTTAATCTTTTAGAAATTTTCATAATATCCTCCTTTATTTTTAATATTTTTTTGCTATTTTTATTAAATATAGGCTTATCCCTTAACAGCACCTGCTGTTATTCCCGATGTAAAAAATTTGTTACATATTGCGTACATAACAAGCACCGGCAGTAGTGATATTGTTGTACTGGCAAACATAAGGTTCCAGGACGATGCACCTGCACCGGAATTTTTAAGTGCAACAATACCTACTATAAGTGTTTGTTGCTTTGGATTAGAGAGTGTAAACAATGTTGGATACAAGTAGTTGTTCCACGATCCATTAAAGCCCAATACTGCAAGTGTTGCCACAACCGGCTTAAGTAACGGTAGAATAACTTTAAAAAAAGTGGATGTAAACGAGCAGCCATCAATCATTGCAGCTTCGTCAAGCTCTTTTGGCAATCCTGCAATAAATGACCTCACAAGATAAATATTTACAATCGGCATTGCAAAGCAATTCATAAACAAAAGACCAAAAAGTGATTTGCTTAATTTTAAAAATGATAGAATTTCAAATTTGGGATAAATTGTAATTGAGCCAAGTGATATAAACATTAAGCATGAAAAAAGAGCAAATATTTGTTTTTTAAACTTAAACTCACCGCGTTCATATACATAACCGCTTACAGTTGAAATTGTAAGACTTATCACAACCGATAGAATTGTAAACCACAAACTGTTAAAAAACATCCTACCTACCTGAAATGTTTCAGAATTTAATGCCTGTATGTAATTGTCGAATGTCGGGTTGTGCGCCCAAAATCTATCCGGATATGCCATTATTTCCATATTCGATTTAAATGATGAAATTACAACATATAATACTGGAAAAAGAGTTAAAACTGTAAAAAATACAAATATTATATACATCAATAATTTTGTTGCAGCTTTGAATGTTTTCTTTGATTTTATCATAATATGACACCTCCTTAATAGACATTCTTAAGTTTGTTTGTTGACTTAGTATAAACAAGTGCAATTGCAATATAAATTATTGATGTTATAATGGAAAGTGCACAACCATATCCAACATTAACTGCACCGTCGGCAAATCCGGGAACAAACTTGCTGAGTAAATATGCACCAACAGTATATGTTGAACCCGCCGGAGCTCCGCCTGACATAATTACAACAAACTCGGCGGTATGTAATGTACCATTCAATGAAAGAAGCATAATCGTTACAAATACAGGCATAATTAACGGTAAGGTTATTTTGAAAAACTGTGTAATTTTACCGGCACCGTCTATATCTGCAGCTTCGTATACATCCTTTGGAACATTATTAAGTGCTGCACAAATATAAAGCACATTAATACCAAATGTTTGCCAAGTTGACGTTACCGCTAATGCACCAAGCGAACTTATTTGTGATCCAAACCAATCTATTGGTTCTTTTATCATCCCAAGAGTCATCAGTATATTGTTGAAAATACCAAAATAATCAAACATATTTGAAAAAACAACTGCGGTTATAGCTACACTGATTATATTTGGAAGATAATACATTCCCCTAAAAAATCCTGTACCTTTAATTGCTTTTGAAAGGAGTACTGCCAAAATCATAGCTAAAGGAATTTCCATACAAATTTTCATTATAGCAAATTTAAAAGTGACAAGCCATGTGCCCCAATATGCTCCACCATTTGTAAATATAGCTTTAAAATTATCAAATCCTATATATGAAGTATGTGCGGCGATACCATCATAAAAATAAACAGATTTTGATATTGTCCACAAAAAAGGATATAGGGTAAATACAAAAAAACCTATAATCTGCAGTGAAATAAGCAAATAACATTGAGTTGAAACTGAAAATCCCTTTTTCATTGTCCTATCTATTACAGTTGTTGTTGCCTTTGTATTTATGATTTCTATCTTATTCCTATCTATGATATATTTTAGAATCCCACTCAGGGTCCGGAACAGGCTGTTTATAATCAGGGTGAGCTGCACTATACTTCTTTATACCGTTATTCATATCACTTGTATACTGTTTAATAATAGCATCAAGTTGTAATGTTGATATTTGTTCTGTCCAAAGCTTTGCCCATGTGTCAGCAAGCGGTTCAATACCGGTCGTATCACACTGTACAGGATTTTGATTTTCTATTCCTTTTTTAACATTAGTGCCTGTTGCTGAAATATTTATAATATCAGCAAATTGCTGCCACTGCTCTTTACCGTCTATTTTAACATCCTTAATAATGTCAAATGTATAGGGTAAATTATAACCGCCTTTATACAAATCAATAATAAAATCATCATTTGAATAGAAGTCATAAACAGCGAGAATTACATCTTCACCATATTTTTCATAAGATTTTTTATTAATTAAAAGATTAGAACCCGGAAATGCATACTCATAATGTCTGTCGTCAGCATCAAGTACAGGGCAAGGTGCTACACCCCACTCAAAATCTTTAATCGGGAACTGCTGTGTAAATACTGCATAGTCATAACTTCCACTCATTTTCATACCAATATTACCTGCAGCGAAACGTGCACGGGCAGCATCATTGTTTATTGTTTCACAACCAGGGACATATGAACCATCCTTCTTAATTTGAACCAGGGTTTTCATAATTTCTCCCTGAACGGTGTAATCATACTGTGCGGTTTTTGAAATAAACCCACCAACCTGTCCACCGGAAGCTGCTGCTCTTTCGTTTACTAAAGATGCATAAGCCAACTTTTCATTTCCCTCAAAAATTAAACCATACTGTTTTTTTTCACGGTTAGTAAGTTTTTTTGCATATTCTACCATTTCTTGATAGGTTTTCGGTGGCTTTGCTTCACCATTTTCATCAACTATACCTGCGGCCTTAAACATATCCTTGTTATAAATCAGACCATAAGTAACTAACGCTTGCGGTGCTGCATACATTTTACCATCTACGATATTGCGGTTTTTTATTGAATAATCCTTGTACTTATCAATATATTTTTTACCGTTTTTCATATCATTAAATGCAATAATCTTATCTTCACCGGCAAGCTTTTGAACGTTACCCGACATAAAGTCCGGTGCTTGGTCAGATGTAAAAGCAATTTCTACAGCTTGAGTATTATTTTCTTTTACGACATACTCAACCTTAATGCCCATCTCTTTACCAATTGTTTTATTGAATTCCTCCGTCTTTTCATCGTAAAAAGGCTTTGAGTGGGAATTATTTGTCCAAATGGTAATTGTTTTAAGATTTTCCTCCACATTTGACCCGGTTTTTTGTGCACAGCCTACAAATGACGTTACCATAATACATACTGCCAAAAATACATACAATGTTCTTTTCATAAATACAACTCTCCTTATAATAAAAATTTGTGAGTAAAAATTTTACTCTTGCTACCATAAACACGCTGCACAGCATTAATTGGATAAAATTAATACATATATCTTTAACTGGCATCATACAACGGGGTATAATGCTGCAAATATCACCATTAATATATATTTGATTAGTTGCATACAATAAGATTTACACTCTTTGCCGGAATATAAATTATACCCTTGCCGTTTTCCAGATTAACAGTTTGGCTTGTTATAGCACTGCGAATACCACTCACAAAAGTTTTTACATCAGCTTTTGTACCGCTAACATTATCTATGTTTACGTATTCGCCCTGTGACGACTGATTTTGAAGCACAATAATCGTAGCCCCACCATATTCAAATGCCCCAACATCCATATAAATCGATTGTTCACTTTGCAAGGTAGCCCAATCGGTATCAACAAGTTTTACAACCGAGCCCTTAGGTGCTGCATTATATAAATTACTTAAAAAATAATACACATTGTTACCCTCTGCCTTTTTAGAGCCAACCGCACCAAAAAACAACGAAAGTTGATAAACTTCACTTCGGGCAGATTGAAGTAAATGAACTGCTGAATTGTCATTTAAAAGGCTTTGTGAAAAATCGTATATCGAATGATAAAACCAAGCATTATTTCCAGCACCATGAACATCACCTAAAAGATGTTCAACAAGACTAAACAATGATTCAATATCATAATCCAAATTCTCGTCGGCATAAGTATAAGATTTGCTCGATAGTAAGCAAAGTTCTGTCATCCACTTGTGTTTATTTTTAACATTTTCACGATAATTTTCAGCAATTTTTTTACTTACATTATCATAGGGCGTTGATCCGTATGAGTGAACAGCAATAAGGTCTATTGCATCATTAAAATCGGCGTTACGTTCAAACTCCGAAAAATCAAAATAGTACATAGTCGCTGATGATGTATATGAGTCTCTTATGCCGTTATCACCAACTATATGCGATAATTCTTTATATGCATTACTATCAGGTCCCATTATTTTGACTTGTTCAAAACCGTTAGCATCAAGAGCATTGCGTAGTGCGATTACTATTCTTGCATACTGAATTGGATTTTTAAAGCACATTTTAGAACTGCCCTCCGGCTCATTTTGAATAGAATAATACTTTGGCAAAGGAATATTTTTTTCACTTATACGTTTCATTTGATTAATTATACTTTGAACAAATATATCTTCGTATTCGTATTTAAGTGACGGTACCGCGTTCATCCATCCGGTTCCCTCATAATAACCTACAAGACGCGTTACTATCCATTCCTTGTCTATATTTGATGATGGCCTACCATAGCTAAAAGAAAGAATATAATCCCTGCCTTTATCAGTATGTGCTTTCACACACTCAAGGAATTCATCGTAATCATCTTTTAAAGAGCCGTCATTATTAAACAGGTCACTAAAAACAAAAAGCCTTACATAATTTGCACCAAGTTCATCAACTTTTGATTGTCCTTCATTCCAATTAATATAACCATTAAAGTCTCTAAGAGAAATTATATCATTAAACCCCCAACCGTCTATTACTTGAGCATCACTCGGCAAAACAGTTACATTCTTTGCGGCATCGATTGGTTCTGATTTAGTAAATACAAAACTTCTCTCACTACCTAAAACCAATGTTTCGTTTTTATAAAGCGACACTTTAAATGTATAAACTCCGGGTAATATAAAAACATCTTTTTTGTAACTATATGTTTTTGAGGAAGCTCCCTTGTTTGCTATTTTTTCTGTTATATTGTCAACATGTATACTATTATGGTATATATCAATTTTCATTGTGCCTTCAAACAAGTTATTATCAAATGTTACATTAGCATTAAAGTAACGCACAAATTCACAATTATCTAAGCTGCTCAAAACTTGACCTTTCCAGTTACGCAACTCAAGATTTACAGTTGCATTACCATTATTTTCAGATATGTACGCACCTGAATTTGTAACTTCATTCGATTTTGCAGGAATTGATTTTAATACATCACCATTATTTGCAACTGTAACAACAGAATATGTCATCGCTTCGGAGGGTGCATTAACATCTGTAAATGTTCTTTCATCCGATAAAACTTCACCTATTTTTTGACTTGTTGAGTTGTTGTTTCTGTATATTTCATATCCATCAATTTGAAAATCTGTTACCGGCTGCGACCATGAAACAACATTGTTAGTACCATTCTCATAGGCTGTTACATTTTTAGGCTCACTGACATAATCGATAAATTCCGTTTTGCCGGTATAGTAAAGCAATGCATTACTTTTCATACTTGCTTCGCGCCTGCAAGCTGTATAAACACCGTTTATACGGTCCCAATCAAAGGATGAAATCGGAGTTCCGGTATAACCTTCTTCTACAGTTTCCTTAACAAGAAAATTGCTTGGTTCTTCGTGATCTTTAAAATAACTAAGCGGTACTTCAACCGTTATCCATCCATTTTCATCTGCATCCGCAAACCAATCATCAATATTTATGTATGTAATGCCTCCGACGCGTGATACATCTTGATCTGATGAGCCTTGATGAACATTACCAAAACAGGTTAAGCCTAACCTATAGCCACTTTGCGCAAGACCTTTTTTAAGGCTTATTCTTAATGCTGCACTTCTATAATCAAGCGAAGGTATTTGCCTGCCTGTAAAGTAACTGCCGACATAATCTATTCCTTGGTCAATTGAATCTTTCTTGAGTTTAACAATTGCGGGTATACCGCCACCCGGCGCCA
>CAZUVQ010000095.1:0-6215 GCA_964623915.1 uncultured Oscillospiraceae bacterium | reverse complement strand
GTCTACCAAACTTAACCCCTTTATTCATAGCATTATTTATTCCTTCTTTTTGTCGTTGCCTTATAAACTCTCTCTCCTGTTGTGCGACAAATGACAATAAACCTAATACTATATCGCTAATGACTGTCCTTAATAATTCTTTATTTCTATCTGTATTTATAATTGGTAAATCAATTACTTTTATATCAGCTTTAATGTTTTTAGTGATATCCCGCCATTCTTCAATAATCATATTATAATTACGACCTAATCTATCAATTGACTTAATAACTAATATGTCATTTTCTCTTAAAGCATTTTTTAAAACTTGATATTGGCTTCTATTAAAATCTTTTCCACTTTGTTTATCAACAAAGATAAATCTTTCTTCCACACCATTTTCAATTAATGATTTTATTTGCCTTTCTATGTTTTGCTCTTTACTTGATACTCTTACATATCCATAAACTCTATTATTCATCATGGACCCTCCTTACCATAAAATATATATTATAGACCCTTTATCAAAATCTCAAGGGTTTTCTTTAGAAAAGTCTAAATACTTTTCAAATATTTAGAAACTAACAATTATACTTTTTCAAATACAAAAAAAGACCTAAATCATATTGATTTAAAGTCTTTGTAAAAGTAAACATTTATAAAATAAGATAACTATATATATTTTTTGTTTTGATTTATTATTTTACTAATTAGATATAGGTCATTACTTTTGAGTACTTCATTCATTTTATTAAAATCTGGCTTACAATATTTAACTACAAAAGGATGATCCCTATCTTTTTCATCCAGAGAATCAGCAAATTTATTCATCTCAATCATTATCTCAATAAAAACTTTATTTATTGCAATCAAAATATCTTTTATTATTGATGTTCCTATCTTATATATTTCAATTACTCTTTTTCTATCTTCACCATTTTTATCTTTAAATTCGCCTATTAAAACCCTTTTTATTACTTTAAATTCTTTTTTATATGTTATTTCTAATATTTCACCATTAGGGTCTTTTTTAACCTCTATATCATCACTTGGTTCTATGTCTTTAATTGTTTTATAAAATTCATTAAATAATTCATTATCATAATAATTTTCATAACTGTGAAAATCCATATTTGCATTACCACTCCCACTCGATGATGATATATTTCTTATTTGATGTGGTGAATGTTCTATTTTATTTCTAACCAACTTTATAATGTGCATATCAATTTTAAAATTATTAAATATTTCTTCATACCTATTTTCTAAAAAAGGTAAGTAATGCTTTAATTCCCACAAACTTTCATTATTGCTTTTTTTAACATCTCCATTACTTCGCTTTATTGGAAACAAAATTGATATATTTCGAGATAAATCCAAAAATTTACTTTCCATTTCAAACATATTATCTATACAATCTAATCCAATCAATTTTATATAATTATCATTTGCTTTAATTAATATATCTATATAAACTCTTATGTCATTAACCCATCTATCTTTATCTTTCAACACAGTATCACTTCCCAAAATAATTATAACATATTAGTATTAAACTTTTTCAAATTCCATAAACACAAAAAATTATATTTTTTTATAATACACATATATCCGAACCCAAATATATTTCTGAATATGCTAATGATTTTAAAAACATTATAGAATTATATATCCATTGGCTATCTATTTATTAAAAATATTTAAGAGGGATTTTATCATCTGTAAAAATTCTTAATCTTTTTATATCTATTTTTGCCTAATGTTAAAGGAAGAAATTATAAATCAAAATATAAGAGATAGCAGCATATAAAGTAATTTATAGCATAAAAAAAGTATATGTCTAGGGTATCGCATATACTAATTTGATTTTTAATCTTCTTTATCATTATCCCAATTTAATTTACAACCACAACTTTTGCAAAATTTTTCATTATATATAATAGGTTCGTTACAATCTGGACAAACATAATTTTCTTTATTCTTGTCAACCAACTCAACTCGATTATTTCTAACGTGTTGTTGGGCTTGTTTTGTATAACCAAACTCCGCATTTTTACATTTAGAACCAATATACATTATAAGAGAATCGACTTTATCTTGTTCTTTTTTTGAACTTCCGTAAAAATATTTAGTTTCAAATCCGTACTTGTCTGTAATAACAACCCTATAACCATCAATAGCACCATTCGTTTTGTGTACTTCTTTATGTATTGCAAGAACATTGTCAAAAGCTAAAATACTTTCATAATCTTTTTTTTCCATAACGTAATTTTTTGAGATTATCAAACGTTTATCTTCAAATTCCTTTGTAGATTCAATTTCATCTAATATTTTTGCTAATTCTTTTGGGCTACCATATTTTTTAAATACATTACTAGACAAGGGATTAATTACGACAACTAAATTTTTTATAATCAAATAGTCTATTAAAACTGCCAGTGCTCCAAAAATTATAAGATATAATGTCGTATTTTCTCCCATTTCTCCAATTAAAGAAGTGAAAAACCCAATGTTTGGAATAAGTCCTAAAATAATAAAAAGTATTAATGTTTTAATATTATTAAATCTAACGTTTCTTATGATTTTTTCTTCCATTTATTTCCTCCTACAAATATTACTTTATTTTCGATTCAAGCGTTTCCACATAATCAATGTTAATTGCATAGTTACCATAGTTTTCCAAAATACCAGAAGTAATTCCTATAACTCTATTAAATTCATTTAATAAAAGTCCACCCGAACTGCCTGGATAAATATCTGCTGAGATGACTATGAATCTATCATCATAATCAGTAATTTCCCCAGTAGTTACAGTATTTAACTCTCCATTAGGGCTACTAATAGTTTTTATTTCATCTCCCACACTTATATCAGAAGTAAGTCCGATTTTTATTGGTTTTAAAGATGCTGTTGTTTCTAATAGAGCTAAATCTTCTTCTGAATCGGTTATTAGTATTCTTTTAACATAATATCTCTCGTTGTTATTTGTGATTATTTCTATTTCCGAGGCATCTTCTATAACATGAAAGTTGGTTATAATATAATTCTTTTTAAATATACAAACTCCGCTTCCTGTTGCAATCAAGTCATTATTGTCATCATATATTTCAATCATAACAACGGAATCTTTAATGGTTTCAATATTAGTTGAAAATAGAATTTTTGGCAATAAGAAACAAAAACATATAAAAATTACAATTGATAATATAGTAATATATTTTGAATATTTATTTGCTTTTTTCTTTCTTATAGTAACCATAATCGGTTTTTTCCCATTAGCACTTAATTCATCACTCATTATTAACAGTTTCACCTCACATTATAATAACTTTTTTCGTTTTTTTATAATTCTAAAAGCACCATATCCAATACCCCCCAAGACACCAAAACCAACAACTCCATAAATTATATCTTCCGCCTTTGAATATCTATATACATTTATTTTATATTCTTGTTTTGTTCCATCCTCTGAAGTTGTAATTAAAACGATTTCATTATTTCCTTCTTTTAAATTATTGTTATTTAATATTTCTACCTTTGTTTTTTCATCTTCTATTTCATATGTTAAATCTATTTTACTAACTGAATTATTAACATTTATTACTTCTTTATTAATAAAATTATCAAATTGAATTATTTCGTTATCAACCTTTATAACAATTTTAGTATTTGAACTTAATTTAGATTCTCTTTTAATATTTAATAAATATGTTTTTGAAATACCACTTTCAGACTTAACAATTATGTCTACTTCGTTTTCTCCAATAATTAAACTTATATACTTGTCATATTCAATAGTAGCTTTATTATCTGTTGGAGTTGCAACTAATGTTACGGATGTATCGTTTGTTGTATATGACATATTATCCGAAATCGTTATTTCTTCACCATTTACTAATAATTTTAATAAAGAATTATCACTACTTTTACTAACAACAGAATTTGTTATTGCTGGGGTTTTGTTTTCCACTATTGGAGTCTCATCTTCTACTATTGGAGTTTCATTTTCTACGCTACCACCACAAGGATCAGAATATATTGGGTCTCCAACTGCATTATATCCACCATCATCATTTAAAACTGCTTTGTGCCAATGATTATCACTACTATGTTGTCCATATAAATTACCATTACAAGTTTTTATTGAATCTTTACGAAGGAATTCAGGAGTAGCATAAACCGAACTTATTCCTAAAATGAATATAATAATCGCTAAAAATACTTTCCTCATAAATTCCTCACTACTTCAAAATTTTTTTAATTATATCTAATAAACCTATTGTTGTTCTTTTATAAACCCTATTATAAACTGATTTCTTTGGATTTGTTATAAGTCCGATGTTCTTCTTTCCATATAAAGGATTGATTGTCCTTTTCACACTTCTTTTAACTCTACCCGTTGTCATTGCTCTAAGACTTTTTGATATACTTGGCGTCCTAAACCCTATCTTCACTAAAATCACATTCCTTTTCTTTAATAAAATTATACCATACTATTTAGTATTTTTTTATAACAGATTCAAAAAGTTATGTTGTTAAATGTAGTATTTATAATAATGATTATATATTTTGAAAGTCTCTTTATTAGTTAATATAAAATTAAAATTTACATCATATATATTAACTGCTTTTTTAATCATATTAATAATTTCTTTTGCTATTTCATTATGTTTATATCCGTGTATTCCAGTTCCTAAGCTAGAAGATATAATATTTTTATAATTTCTTTCTTTAGCAATTTCAAATATATTTTCGTAGCTTTCTAATAATTCTTTTAAGGGTTCTTTACTCTCATAAACTTTAGGACAATAAATATGAATTATCTCTATTCCTAAATTAAACCCTGGTGTTATTCTAACCTCATTAACTTTCATATTCTTTTTAAAATTATTTCTACAATATTCTTCTAACTTCTCTTTACCTGCCCTTTTATATATTTGCCCACATATACCACTACCATAAATCATATATTGGTTATTTGAATTAATAATAGCATCCATTCCCTCTAAATAATCAAATATATCCCCATATAATATATTAAACTTACCCATTCTATCACCCAAATTAATTATATATTCTTTATTAGCAATTCTCAAATCGCTTTATTAAGCAAATACTTAGCATATAGCCATTCAAATGCATTTCCATATATTTTTATTTAGTATTATTATAACTCTTAAAATACAGCTTCATTTATAGCAAATAAGCCATCATTTACATTAAAAAAGTCTAACATATTTATTAGACTTATAATTCTACATCAATTTTCATGCTTTTATTATTTATCTTTTCAAATTTTTTAATGAAGTTTTCAGCCAATACTTTTCCATATTTAATTCCAAACACTAATGATTTTTCTTCTTCATTTTTTGATAAATAATTAATAATTAAAACATATTCGCTTTTACTACCTTTATTTAAACCCGACATTCCGCCTAATATTAAACCACCAGGACCAGCTATAACATTACCAACTATACCACGAAGAACTGGACTTTTTTTCTTTTCTAATAAATCTTTGGCTAATATTATACTCATACCTTTAATATTTTCACTCTTAACATTGAATTCCATACTTTTTGTAAAATAAATATTTATTTTATCTGCATATAAGATAATTTTACAATCTTGTGTCTTTTGAATATTATCTATTCCCGCGATATGTGTCATATCTATTTTGTCATATACTTTTTCTTTCTTTACTATTTCTTTAATAGTTCCATTCTCATTTAAAGCTTTACCTTTTTTAACTTTCTTTACAATCAAATATATTGGTAATACAAATATGCCTAAAGTGATTAAAAATGTTAATATGTCTAATATAATCATTCTTTTTTCTCTCCTCCCACTTATACAATACCATTATATTATAATTTATATGGGTAATGCAAGTATCTTATTTATATTTATCATATTTTATACAATTAACTTGGTGATAGAAATGATAAAATTAAATATTGAAGAACTTTTAAAAAAAAATAATAAAAGCAAATATTGGTTATGCCAAAGTATGAATGTTACATCAAGAAATATGAATAGAATTATTAGAGGAGAAACCTCATTAATTTCATTTAAATATTTGGAGGAGTTTTGTAGATTATTGAATTGTACTCCTAACGAATTAATAAAAATAGAAAATAAAGAAAAGTAATTTTCTTTTTTTAATGCCTTTTTTATTGTAGTTTCCGAAATAGTATATACAGTACTCCTAACAAAAACTTAAAATTCCCTTTATT
>CAZUVQ010000094.1:0-6272 GCA_964623915.1 uncultured Oscillospiraceae bacterium | reverse complement strand
TAATTTTGCTTTTTGGTTGCCGAAAAATATCCTACAATAACTTGACACGGACTTTAGGTTAATAAAATTTGACAAATAATAAAAAATGTGTTAATATATAATAACTAATGTGTTCGAGAAATAAAAGGCTCTCAGCCGGCGGGTAGGGGAGCCTGAATTAAATGGAGGATTTGTTTTGGCAAAGAAAAATAAAATAAAGATTATTCCCTTGGGAGGTATGAACGAAATTGGGAAAAACCTCACAGTCTTCGAATATGCAGATGAGATGATTGTGGTTGACTGCGGTCTTGCGTTTCCGGATGATGAAATGCTTGGTGTAGATATTGTAATTCCCGATACAACGTATCTCTTAAAGAACAGTGACAGGATTAAAGGTATTGTGCTCACACATGGTCACGAAGACCATATAGGTGCGCTCCCATACCTCTTAAAGAACCTTCACGTTCCTGTTTACGGCACAAGATTAACCATTGGGCTTGTTGAACTAAAGCTTCGTGAGCATGGTATTTTGGGCGAGTGTGATTTAAAAAGTGTTAAGGCCGGCAGCATCATTGCGCTCGGTGATACATTTAAAGTGGAATTTATCAGAATTAATCACAGTATAGCTGATGCGGTTGCCTTAGCTATCCATACGCCGGCCGGCGTAATTGTTCACACAGGCGACTTTAAGATTGATTGTACTCCTATCGGTGGAGAAATGATTGATTTAGCCCGTTTTGGCGAGCTTGGTAAAAAAGGTGTTACGCTTTTGATGAGTGATAGTACAAATGTTGAAAGACGTGGCTTCACAATGAGTGAAAGCACCGTAGGAGAAAGGTTTGACGAAATTTTCAACTCACACGAACACAGCAGAATAATAGTTGCAACCTTCTCTTCAAATATTCACCGTGTACAGCAAATCATTAATACTGCTGAAAAATGCGGAAGAAAAATTGCAGTTTCAGGCAGAAGCATGCTCAATGTTATGGATGTAGCTGTTGAGCTTGGCTATTTAAAAGTTCCTGAAGGATTAATAATTGACCTTGACAACATAAATAGATATCGTCCCGAGCAGCTTTGCATAATTACCACAGGCAGTCAGGGCGAGCCGATGAGCGCATTGACAAGAATGGCTAATTCAGACCATAGGAAGGTTGAACTTGGTAAGGGTGACCTTGTCATTTTCTCATCAAGCCCAATTCCCGGCAACGAAAAGGATATATACAATCTTATCAACGAACTTTTCAAAAAAGGTGTTGACGTTATATATGAATCACTATCAGAGGTGCACGTTTCAGGTCACGCCTGCTCTGATGAATTAAAAATTATGTTAGGGCTTGTAAAGCCAACGTATTTTGTTCCTGTTCACGGGGAGCATCGTCATCTTGTTAAACATGCCAAGCTGGCAGAGCTTATGGGAGTTAAAAAGAATAATGTTTTTATTCTTGAGATAGGTGACACCCTTGAAGTATGCAGAAACAGTGCCGGTCTTACAGACAGGGTTACATCGGGCAGAGTGCTTGTGGACGGCTACGGTGTGGGGGATGTCGGCAATGTAGTGCTGCGTGACAGAAAGCATCTCGGAGAGGACGGAATAATTATTGTGGTAATAGGGATTTCTAATGACGAAGGTGGCGTTATCAGCGGCCCTGAGGTTATATCACGCGGTTTTGTTTATGTTAAAGAATCAGAAGATTTAATTGGAGAAATTAAGGTTGTTGCCAGTGAAGCGGTTGAACAGTCAAGAAGGAAAAACGGAAATGACTGGAACGGTATAAAAAATGTCGTAAGAAGCCATCTTGCTGATTTTCTTTATGATAGAACAAAACGCAAGCCTATGATATTGCCTGTTTTAATAGAAATATAAATATAAATGGTGAAAGGTGAGGTAAAATATGGGAGAAATGTTATTGTACAAGGATAAACCTTTGGTAAGAAGAGGAAATATGATTTATTACGGAAATCCTTCGGATAAATATATTATTCTCATGATTATCAATGCCTCAAAAAAAATTGATGACTTGGATGTTTCAACAAGTATAACAATTCAATTGCAGGAAAACAGTCCCGGCAGAGACAAAATAATAAAAAAGGCAGAGCGTGAAGGAATGTATTCAGCTATGGATATAGCTGAATACTGGTTGCAGGATGCGCTCGACAGAGGTTGATTATCGGAAGGACAAAAGAATTGGAAGAAAAAAACACAAATAATCTGACAATGTTAGCTGATTTTTATGAATTTACAATGGCTAACGGCTTTTTTGAAAGCGGTGTAGGAAACAAAGAGGCATGCTTTGACATGTTTTTCAGAAGGGTTCCGGATGACGGTGGCTTTGCGGTCATGGCAGGGCTTGCCCAACTTATTGAATATTTTGAAGGATTATCCTTCACAAAAGAAGATATCGAATATCTTCGTCAGAAAAACATGTTCTCGGATGGCTTTCTTGATTACCTTGTAAACTTTCGCTTCGAGTGTGATGTTTTTGCAATAAGTGAGGGGACGCCGATTTTCCCGGGAGAACCAATAATAACAGTAAAAGGCCCCGCCATTCAGGCGCAGCTTGTTGAGACAATGGTTCTTCTTACAATAAACCACCAGTCTCTTATTGCGACTAAGGCAAACAGAATTTGCCGTGCCGCCGAGGGAAGGGCAGTTATGGAATTCGGGTCGAGACGTGCACAGGGACCATCGGGGGCAATAAACGGTGCCCGTGCGGCATTTATAGGCGGCTGCTCAGGCTCCGCATGTACAATAGCGGAGATGCTTTTTGATTTTCCGGCATTGGGTACAATGGCACACAGCTGGGTTCAGCTATATGAAAGCGAATATGAGGCTTTTGCCACATATGCGAGAACATACCCCGATAGCTGCACTTTATTGGTTGATACATATAATGTATTAAAATCAGGCTTGCCTAACGCAATAAAAGTGCATAACGAAGTCCTTGTACCTTTGGGGCGGCGATTAAAGGGAGTTAGAATTGACAGTGGAGATATTACATATCTTACAAAAAAAATGAGGAAAGCCTTGGATGGGGCAGGACTTGAGGATTGTAAGATAGTAGTATCAAATTCTCTTGACGAATACATAATTAAAGAAACATTGAGCCAAGGGGCGCAAATTGACAGCTTTGGTGTTGGTGAAAGGCTTATAACTTCAAGATCCGAGCCGGTTTTTGGTGGCGTTTACAAGCTTGCCGCTATTTGGGAGGACGGAAAAATGATTCCGAAAATTAAAATTTCTGAAAACGTGGAGAAAATAACAATCCCTGCTTTCAAACAGGTTTATCGCCTGTATGAAAGGGAAACTGACAAGGCAATTGCAGATGTTATCACGCTTTATGATGAAGTGATTGACGATACATTGCCCTATGAAATATTTGATCCTGACCATACTTGGAAACGCCGTCGGTTAACTGATTTTAAGGCTGAAAAGCTGATGGTTAAAATTTTTGACAGAGGTCGCCTTGTATACAAGGTGCCTAACTTAAAGGAAATACAAAAATATTGTGCACATCAGATTGACAGGCTCTGGGATGAGGTCAAGCGTTTTGAAAATCCGCATAAGTATTATGTAGATATGTCAAAACCATTATGGGATTTAAAAAATGAACTGCTAAATAAATACAGTAAATAAAAAGTGCGGCTTGTGATGTGACCCCCAGAAGTTAGACCAAAAAATCTAACTTTTGGAGGTCGTCTCATTGCCGCACTTTTTGTTTTGTAGATATATTTACTTTATTTTGTTCCAGTTGAGCCAAAACCACCGGCTCCTCGTACTGTGTCGCTCAGGTCATCACTTATAATAAAATCAGCTGCGACAAAAGGCATAATTACGAACTGAGCAATCCTTTCACCGCCGGTAATCAGTGCTTCTACCTTGCTGTGATTATGAAGTGCAACCATAATTTCACCTCTGTAATCTGAATCAACAACGCCGACCTTGTTTGCAGGTGCCAGCCCTTTTTTTGAGGCAAGCCCGCTTCTTGCAAAGATAAAACCACCGAAGCCTTCAGGAATTTCAGCAGTTAACCCCGTATGAACCAATACTGTTTCGCCGGGTGCAACAGTAATATCCTCACCGGGAAGAGAATAAAGGTCCGCACCGGCAGAGAAAACCGTAGCGTATGTCGGGATTATTGCATTTTCATTGAGCTTTTTTATTTTTATATTCATTCTGTTCATGGCAACCACCTATTTCAAATATTTTCCGTAAACCTCTATCTGTGTAAGGGCCGCCCATGAAAGAGGAAACGATGCCTGTTTGAATCTCGTAAGATGGATTCTATCTGTAACAAAGCTCCTTTCAAAAGTGAACACCTGTGCATCACCGGTCTTAACAAAGGTGAGAGGCAGTTTTGTTCCTTCTGAAAGCTCTGCTGTAATTGATTTCCAGTATGTGTCATGTTCCTCGGCAAAATCAGCACGCAAATATATTACAATTTTGTCAAGTTCAACCTTCTGACCGAAATATAACGTGTAATCTATATCCTCTCTTGCGCCACCTGCATATGACTGATACGGATATGCTCCGTGCCCGTTGCTTTCTGTTACACCGTCAATTGAATTACGTTCTTCAAACCAGGGCTCGTCACGCGTTACATAATTTGCCTTTGCATAGGGAAAACAAGTTTCATTAAAGCGTACTGAAGCTGTATTCAATGCAATATTTCTGTATGAGTAAAATTCTGAATCCGTGGCGGTTCTCACGGTGATTTTGTTTTCAGTTTTATTCCAGGCATCAGGGTGATATGCCATTGTCTTATCTCCGAAGGGAATAGGAAATTCATAAACCTTTCCGGGAATATAAACATAGCTTTCCTTTAGCGTTTCATCAAGCTTTATGGCAATTTTATCAATTCCAATAAGCTCAATTATTATTTTATCACCCTCTTGATAGGAATCGGGATAAACGGCTTGTATATCTTTGCCGCTTGCATTAAACTTCAATTTTCCGTCTTTGTCAAAAACCTTTAAAAAAATCATATTAAAATCCTTTCATTATCTGAAAAATGGGGATATAGCAAAATAGTGCAGAATGGTCAATCCCTCCACCGCTGACGCGGTCCCCCTCCCTCTGCACGAGGGAGGCAGTGGGGGCAGTAGCAAAATAGTGCAGAATGGACAAACTGAAGGCTTGCATGGCGCAGCCCTGCAAGCCCTTGCCCGAAGGCGTACATTGGTTCGTCATGAGGTGCATTTTGTCACAGCCCCAAAAAATTAATAATTCAAAGTACTCTTATTGTGGTTGTTTGCCTATATAAGCAAGTATTCCACCGTCAACATACAAAATATGACCATTGATAAAATCCGATGCATCAGATGCCAAGAACACTGCGGGCCCTTTAAGGTCATCTGTTTCTCCCCATCTTGCTGCAGGTGTTTTTGCAACGATAAATGAATCAAAAGGATGGCGTGAACCGTCTGCCTGTCTTTCTCTCAAAGGTGCTGTCTGCGGTGTTGCAATGTAACCGGGGCCTATGCCGTTACACTGAATGTTGTATTCGCCGTATTCTGAAGCAATATTTCTTGTAAGCATTTTAAGACCGCCCTTTGCAGCCGCATAAGCGGAAACAGTTTCGCGGCCAAGCTCGCTCATCATGGAGCAGATGTTTATAATCTTACCATGCCCTTTTTTAATCATTGAAGGAATAACTGCCTTTGATACAATAAATGGGGCATTTAAGTCAACATCTATAACCTGTCTGAACTCTGACGCCTTCATTTCTGTCATGGGGATACGCTTTATAATACCGGCATTGTTAACGAGAATATCAATGATTCCTACTTCTTTTTCGATTTTGGCAACCATTTCATTTACCTGGTCTTCATTCGTTACATCACAAACATAGCCTTTTGCGTCGATTCCATTTTCTTTGTACGCTTCTATGCCTTTGTCAACGAGTTCCTGTTTAATATCATTAAATACAATCTTTGCACCACACTCTGCATAAGCTGATGCAATTGCAAAGCCTATGCCGTATGAAGCACCTGTAATAAGAGCAATTTTTCCTTCTAAACTGAACTTTTTTAACATTTTTCATCCTCCTAAATATTTATTCTAATTCGTTTGTTTTGCAGTGGTCCATGTCGGTAAAGGTCAGGTTTTCACCGCACATTCCCCAGATAAATGTATAATTTTTAGTGCCGCAGCCGCTGTGAATTGACCAGCTCGGGGAAATAACTGCCTGTTCATTTTGCATTACTATATGGCGTGTTTCAGTGGGTTCACCCATCATATGAAATACAGCTTGAGCCTCATCCATATCAAAGTAAAAATATACCTCCATACG
>CAZUVQ010000093.1:0-6341 GCA_964623915.1 uncultured Oscillospiraceae bacterium | reverse complement strand
ATGATGGTAGGGCGGAAAGTTTATAAATATTTTCCCTCCCTTTTTTAGTATTCGCAGCATTTCAAGAATTGTTTTCTCAGGCTCTGCAACATGCTCCATAGCATCGTTGACAATTATTGTATCGGCGAAATCATCAGGAAAGGGCATAGAGGCGGAATCGCCTGCTACAAAGCTGAACTTGTCCGAAAGATTTAGCTTTTTTGCAAGATTTACAGCCTCATCGCGGTATTTTTCGAGAATTTCAAGCCCATATACGTGTTCTGCGCCCATAGATGCATAGTACAGTGATTTCCCGGCGGCACCGCATCCGATGTCAACTACAATTTTGGAAGAAAACATTTCTTTTTCGGAAAACGCCTTAAGAAAAAACTTAATAGTGTCTGCACCTTTTTCATATTGCCACATAGCATAGTTTTTTTTGCCCTCATTCTGAAGGTTAAACGGGTGTACGGGTGCAGGGAACAGTTTATTTAAAGCCAATAAAATTTTCGTTCGCATCATCATATTGGATTACCTCGTATTCAAAATTTACATAATTTTATCATAAAAAATGCAAAAAATCAAACAATTTGTAAAAAATTTAAAAAAACACTTGAATATTATAACCGTTTATGGTATATTTATATTCTGTTAGTTTAGGATATTCCTCTGGTCATGAGCCATGAGTATTCATAAAAGAGAGGAGGGCGCATTTTGGATATTTTAAGCGCTATTACAAAAGAACAGCTCAAGGAAATTCCGCAGCTTCGCATTGGTGATACTTTAAAGATTCACCTCAAGGTTACAGAAGGTACTCGTGTGAGGGTTCAGATTTTTGAAGGAACTCTTATAGCAATGAAACATGGCGGTATCGCAAGAACTATTACTGTGAGACGTTTGGCTTCAGGCGTAGGTGTTGAAAAGGTATTCCCCGTTCATTCACCCATAATCGACAAAATCGAAGTCGTTCGTCACGGTAAAGTAAGAAGAGCAAAGCTTTACTATCTGCGTGACAGAATAGGTAAGGCTGCAAAAGTTAGAGAACAGCTGTAATAGGAAACGGGGCATTTTTGTCCCGTTTTATTCTATCAGGAAGGTTGTGTATAAAATGGATGAAAACAACGAAATTGAAAAGAATTTAAACGAAGGCGAAAAAGCCGGAGTAAGAGAAGATTTTTCAGAACCTGAAAATTTTAACGATAATGCTAAAACCGCAGCAAGCGTAAAAGCTAATGATGATGTTATATATAAGAGCAAATCAAGAGAAATGTTTGAATGGGTGGCCTCTATACTCATAGCTCTTGTAATAGCACTTGTTCTTCGCAATTACGTTGTAACCTTTGTCAAAGTTGACGGTACCTCGATGGTTCCGACGTTGCAGAATAATGAACGCCTTATAGTAGTCAGGCTTGGTTATCAGCCAAAAGCCGGCGATATAATTATACTTAATCCACCTGTAGGAAGAGGACCGTATGTAAAACGTATTATCGGTATGCCGGGGCAGACTGTTTCTATTGATAATGCCACAGGCAATGTATATATTGACGGTGTGCTTCAGGATGAACCGTATATAAATAATATGACAACAAGCAATAAATCGCAGTTTATTGTTCCTGAGAAATGTGTTTTTGTAATGGGTGACAACAGGGGAAGCAGTCATGATAGCCGTTCATCCGATGTTGGGTTTATTCCTTTTGAAAGTGTGCTTGGAAGAGCTGTTTTCAGGGTGTGGCCATTTACAAGGTTTGGTTTGATGCAATAGGAGTGTAGCGTGAAAAATCACGTTATGCCTACGGCAGAATGGAGATTTTTATGAAAATACAATGGTTCCCCGGGCATATGACAAAAACCCGAAGGCTCATTGAAGAAAACTTAAAGCTTTGTGATATTGTATTGGAAATTGCGGACGCGCGCCTTGTCAGATCAAGCCGTAGTCCGCTTCTTTCACAGCTAATATCAAAAAAACCGTGTGTGCTGATAATGAATAAAGCAGATATTGCAGACCAGAAGGTTAATAAAGGCTGGGAAGATTTCTTTTCAAAGCAGGGGATAAAAACAATATTTGTCAATAGCCGTGACGGCGGAAGGCTGCTATCGCGTATTACTGCTGTTATAAATGAGGAACTGAAAAATGAAATCGAAAGATGGACGTCACGTGGGATGCAGGGCAAGGCTATAAGGGTAATGGTTACCGGTGTTCCGAATGTAGGAAAATCCACATTTATTAATAATCTTACAGGCAGAAAAAGTACCAAAACAGGCGACAGACCCGGTGTGACAACCGGCAAGCAATGGGTCAGGGCAGGTAAATTTGAGCTTCTTGATACTCCGGGCATATTAAGCCCGAAGTTTGACGATGAAAAGATGGGGGAACACCTTGCTTTCTCCGGTGCAATCCGTGACGCTGTTTTTGATACAGTTGAGCTTTCTTCCTTGCTTTTGGTTTTTCTTCGTGACAACTATAAAGCAGAATTGACTGAAAGGTATAAGCTGCCCGAAACAGACGGCATGAGCGGGTATGAAATATTAGAAGCTGTTTGCAGGAAAAGGGGATTTATCATATCGGGCGGTGAAGCGGACTACGATAGGGGAGCTAATATTGTTCTTGATGAATTTCGTGCTGCAAAGATAGGAAAAATATCTTTGGAAAGGCCGTAATTTTGGGTAGTTGCATAAAAGCAACGCCCATTTTTGCTTATAAGGAAATTACGCATACTTAGTATTAACAATATTATTATACACTTTATAGAAAATAAAATGAAGGTTATTTAGTAGGAGGTTATTTTTGTGTCTGTATATACTTTAAAAGAAATAAAAGAAAAGTTAACGCCTTTATTTATTAAATACAATATAATAAAGGCTTCAGCGTTTGGTTCTTACGCAAGAGATGAAGCTCTCGAACACAGTGATATCAACCTTCTTATCCTTATTGATGAAGACTTTGAACTGGATGATTATGTCCGTTTCAAAAGTGAGGTTGAAAGAACTATCGGAAAGGACGTAGATATATTAGAATACCGTAGTATTAACAAAAAACTCAAAGATGAAATATTGCATGAGGCGGTTTTGCTATATGATAAGAAATGAATTTCAAATTGAGGATATTATTGCGGAAATAGACGAAATCAATGAATTTCTTGAAATTGAAAACTGCAGGAATTTAAATGATTTTCTTTCAAACGATTTATTGAAAAAAGCCGTTATGATGAGCATTATAAATATCGGTGAGCAAGCAAAGTTGTTGTCAAAGCCATTTATAAATAAATATTCATATATAAATTTTGATCAGTTCAGGGACATCAGAAATACTGCAGCTCATAAATACGGCACAGTAAACTTTGTTCTTATCTGGAATGTGATTAATAGAACACTTCCAAAATTCAAACAGCAGTTATTACATATCTTACGCAAGTTGCATGTCAGTTGATGTTTTTAGAGAGTGTTTGTATTGACTTAAACATAAAACCTCAATACACCGAGAACAAAAAGATGCAAAGGATAGAATATGTAAAAAAGCCATTTTGAATTTTTTGTACTGCCCAGTTCACCACTGTATGCAAGTAAAATGGGAACGGCAAGTATCATCCCTATACCGTAAATGCCGTAGTACCATGGTGTTGCCATATAAAAAAGGGCATATGCGGCAATTGTGGAAAATATAAAACATATTATTTGCGTTTTCTTATTATTTCTGATATAGCCAAACATTAATACCCATAAAACACCCATAATCGGGCAGTCACCAAGCGGGGACAGCATAATAAGGCAAAGTATTACTATTGCCTTTATGGTGTCAGGGAGCATAGTTTTATGCCATACCGTGAGGGATAAAAGCCCCAAGAGCAAGGTGTATACCATTCCAAAGTTAAATATATAAAACTTACCGGTTTCAAAAAATGAGAATGCAAGGGCAGAAATCGTGGCAAAAAATGCCATACGCAATATATATTTTTTTAAATTTCTTGTATAGAAGAACCCTTCTGCCACAAAATAGCACATCAGAGGTGCTGTTATTCTTCCCAAAAGGTGCATAACCTGCCCCAAAGGAGAATGCAATGGCAAAAACGCCCATGCTATATGGTCAATGAGCATGGCGGTGATTGCAATATTTTTTATTTGATATGCGGAAAGTTTTCTCATATTTTTTCCCTTTAAAAAAAAGGCACAAAATGTGCCTTAGTTTAGTTATGATACGGATTTTTTTGAAGGTGTGTGCCTTACAACGACCGGTTCAAGGTGCTTTGTAACAGCGGCACGTGTGAGAGTAACCTTCTGCACAGTTTCGTCTGAGGGAATAGTGAACATTATATCAAGCAGTGCCTCTTCCATAATAGCCCGCAGCCCTCTCGCACCTGTTTTTCTGGAAAACGCTTTCTCGGCAATTGCTGTAACGGCATCATCGTCAACAATAAAGTCAACATTATCATATTTAAACAATGCGTTATACTGCTTTATAAGTGCATTTTTCGGTTTGGTGAGAATTATTTTCAATGCTTCAACATCAAGCGAATCAAGCGTCACAATAACAGGAATCCTTCCGACAAATTCAGGTATTAATCCGAATTTAAGCAAATCCTCAGGCTGAACACTACGAAGCAAATCATCGGATGACTTATCTGCTGTGCCTTTGATATCTGCACCAAAACCAAGTTGTTTTTTTCCTATCCTGTTTTTAATAATCTTATCAAGACCCTCAAACGCACCGCCGACAATAAAGAGAATATTTGTTGTATCCAATTGAATAAAATCCTGCTGTGGATGCTTTCTTCCTCCCTGTGGGGGAACGCTTGCAACTGTACCTTCAAGAATTTTCAATAGTGCCTGTTGAACACCCTCGCCGCTTACATCACGAGTAATAGAGGGATTTTCACTTTTCTTTGTAATCTTATCTATTTCGTCGATATACACTATTCCGCGTGAAGCACGCTCAATATCATAATCTGCAGCCTGAATAAGACGAAGGAGAATGTTTTCAACATCCTCACCAACATATCCCGCCTCAGTAAGAGTAGTTGCATCTGCTATTGCAAAGGGGACATCTATGATTTTTGCAAGTGTCTGAGCGAGCAGGGTTTTACCCGAGCCCGTAGGACCCAAAAGCAGAACATTGCTTTTCTGAAGCTCAACATCAATTAGGGACACTTCTGTATTTATTCTTTTGTAGTGATTGTAAACAGCGACACACAGGCTTTTTTTAGCACCATCCTGACCGATTACATAATCATCAAGAAGTGCTTTGATTTCAGCCGGCTTTGGTACCTTGCTCGAGTTTTTTTTGGGAGACTTTTCTTCATCGACCCCTTCTTCCTCGAGAATATCAAAGCAAAGCTCAATACATTCATCACAAATGTAAACGCCGGGGCCGGCAACAAGCCTTTTTACCTGGCTCTGTGTTCTTCCGCAAAAAGAACATCTTAATACTTTGTCGTCATCATGCTTGCTCATTTACTACCTCTTAGATATAATTTTATCAACAAGACCATATTCGCAGGCTTTTTCAGCAGTCATAAAATTATCTCTTTCTGTATCCCTTTCAATAACTTCAATTGGCTGACCTGTGTTGCTTGCTAAGATTTCATTTAATTTACGTTTCGTTGCAATAATTCTGTCAGCATGGATTTTAATATCTGTTGCCTGCCCCTGCATACCGCCTAAGGGCTGATGTATCATAATTTCACTGTTGGGAAGCACAAAACGTTTGCCCTTTGCGCCGGAGGAAAGCAGAAAAGCAGCCATTGATGCCGCCATGCCGATACAAATTGTCGAAACATCGCATTTAATGTAATTCATCGTGTCGTAAATAGCCATACCGGAAGTTATTGAACCACCGGGGCTGTTAATGTAAAGGTTAATGTCTTTACCGGGATCCTCGCTTTCAAGGAATAAAAGCTGTGCCACTACAAGGCTTGCCGTAACATCATTAACCTGATCTCCTAAAAAAACTATTCTGTCTTTAAGCAGACGGGAGTATATGTCATAAGAACGCTCTCCTCTATTTGTCTGCTCTACTACCATCGGTACCAGACTCATTTTCATTCACATCCTTCTTTTTTGTAGTTTTATTTGTAACTGAGTTTTTGACCAGATACTCAAGAGTTTTATTAACTTTAATTTCTTGTTTCATTCCGTCAAGAGAACCCTTCATAATGTCTCTGACCTTTTCGATTTCCATTTTATACATATCGGCCATTTTATTTATTTCTGCCTCAACGTCTTCATCAGTTGCTTCTATATTTTCTGCGTTAGCGACTTTTTCAAGGATAAGGTTGCTTTTTACACTTTTTGCAGCACCTTCTCGGAATTGTTCACGCATGCTGTCGAGAGTTAAACCTGTATATTGTGTATATTGTTCAAGAGAAAGA
>CAZUVQ010000092.1:0-6392 GCA_964623915.1 uncultured Oscillospiraceae bacterium | reverse complement strand
TTTTATACCAACTGCTTTATATGATACGCAGGGAAGAAGTGGAATCGGATAATACGCTTTGTCTATGCCTTGCAGAGCGGGCCGCCCGTATGATTGAACGCGAAGCAGCATCAAGCTCATTTTCTGTAAGCTTGATTGCTCCAAGGCTTAATATAAGCGGCACATATCTAAGGCGGAAGTTTCAAGAAAAATATGGAATATCACCGCAAAAATACCTGACGGAAGTGAGGCTTCAACTGGCAGAATCACTGCTTAAAACGAAATATTTTTCAGTGAAGGAGGTTGCGAGGCGGTGTGGCTTTGAAAACGAAAAGTATTTTTCAACAGTGTTTAAGGGACACAACGGTATTTCACCAAAGTTTTTTGATGTATAGACTCAATTGTCAGCACGTTATTTTTTAATATAAGAATAGATTTCTTTCATTTGAAGTACCGCCGTAGTATAGTGAGCTTATTGGTTTTGGTATTTCAAAATCAGTATCTAAAAGTTGAACACAATTATTATTGGTACAATTATTTATTGCAGTAATCACTTCTAATGCATGATAACCCAATTCAAATAAAAGTCTTTGAGGACGTTCTTCTCTTATTGCCCATGCCATATCAGCGACTCCAATGCCTCGGCTGTTTTCTGTATATGGGTGTGTTAACGGAAATTCGAGTTTTTCGTTATCACGTCTTTTAACATATATTTTGTCACCAAAATTATTTGGATCGCCACAATATAATATTCCTTCGGTTCCGTGAATTTCAAATGTATTATTACCGCCAAAACATTCGGAAGTCATTGTTAACGAAGCATAGAGTCCGTTCTTAAACTCCAATGATGAGCATATTGTATTTGGAGTATCAACAAAAAAATCCTCATTAAATTTACTATGTCTGGGATTTAGGTACGGTCTTGTCTGATTGTGTGTTTTTGAAAATCCGCATACCCTGTTTACCGATCCAAAAATATTAAACAAGGCATGTAAGTAATAACTTCCCATATCATAAGGAATTCCACCGCCTTTTTCCATAACGGAAAATTTTCTGATAGCATCATCTTTGTCTTCTTTAATCATGTGGTATCCTCTTGAAAGATATGCAACAGCAAAAACGGGTTCACCAATTATGCCGCACTCAATAGCCTTTCGCAAGCTTTGCACAGAACCGCCAAGAATAGTATCAGGAGCTATTGAAAATCGTACATTATTATTGCTTTTAATTTTTTTTAATTCGTTTGCCTGTTCCATGTCATCACACATCATTTTTTCACAGTACAGGTGTTTTTTTGCATTCATAACTTGTTTATTAACTTCAAAGTGTGAGGATGCATTCGTTAAGTTTACTACAATTTCAATTTCAGGATTATTTAAAATTTCATCGTTTGTCATTTTTTTGATATTGTACTTTTCAGCCTGCTCCTTCGCTTTGCTGTCAACAATATCCGAACATCCGACAAGGTCAATAATCGAAAATGTATCTTTTAAATTTTGTAAATATATATCGCTTATCATACCGCAGCCAATTACAGCGGTTTTCACAGGTTTGATTTTCATAGCGGCAGCCCCTTTTATTTAATACCAAGCTTATTAAGGTTTATAAAGCTTGTTTTCACGCATTCAAACGGGTCTTTTCCATAACAATTGTCCTGCTCAATGACATACATCTTATTATTAAAGCTTTCACAGACTTTTATGATATTTTTCCAATCAAGATTGCCTGTACCAACCGCAGCAAACCTTGATGGTGTAGACTCTAAAAGCTGTTCTCTGAGTCCAATCGCATAGTCTTTTACATGGACAAAATTAATTCTGTCCTTATGCTTTAAAAGGTAATCCGAAGGATTAATTCCCCCTGAAATAATCCAGTGGGTGTCAGGCTGTATGTAGATGGTCTCAGGATTTGTTTCTCTTAAGAAAATATCCATTCCATTTTCGTTATCAAAATTAATGAATTCAAAAGAATGAAAATGGTAAAGAATTTTAATATCCATCGGGGCTAACATCTGTCCAAGCTCATTTAAATAATGAGCGTACATTTTGAAACCGGCAGGAGTTAAAATATCCCTCGATATGGAATCAACTCTTAAATATTTTGTGTCAAATATTTCAGATTGCTCAAAAACAGATTTTATATTTTCTTCAATTCTCAAAGCAGGACAAAAAATAGAGTCATTCTTAATGCCATAATTATCAAATATTTCTCTTACTTCTTTTGCAGGGATGAAAGCAGGCACACTGTACTGCAAATTATTAAATCCTATTTTACTTAATTTTTCTACCGTGTTTTTCAATTCATCTTTTGTTTTCGTAAATTCTCTCATTGTGTACATTTGAAGTGATATTTTACTCATTAATCAATTCCTCCTTTTTATTAGATATTATAACATTATCATTTATCAATTCAATGTAGAATCCAACAAAAAAATTGTATTTTTCGGTTTGTATATTACTTTTTTTCTTGATGTTTGTAGTTTTAAATGATATGATAAATGTAGAAGGTAAAAACTTTAGTAAAAGGTGTGATCAATATTGAAATTTGTTGATATACAAAACATTAATTCATCAGATCTTAATCTTACGGGAATTTTGGCAATGCGTCAACGTTGGAAGAATCATGGAAAATTCAGTTACATAAACACACTTAGACCAAATCATGGGTTAACGCTTTTATTATGTGAAAAAACTATTTATACAACTCCTGGCTGTGAAGATATTACTGCATTTCATGGTGATATTATTTATCTTCCGAGAGCCGCAAGGTATGAGGTGAGGTTTTATAATAATGATAATGATAATATTAGTAATATGCTAATAAATTTCATGCCTTATGATAAAGATGGTGAAGAAATTTGTTTTTCAAATACAGTAAGTAAAATCATATCGGGAACAGGTAACTATTACTATGATATGTTTTCAGACACTGTTAATATATTCGAAAACTATGTAAAAAATAATTTAAAGATTAAAGCTAACTTATACAATATATTAAGTGATATATGCGCGATGCATAAAAATAGAGATATTAATTCAATAGAATTCAAAACAATATCTAAAGGAATCAAGTACTTAGAGGATCATTTATCTTCGGATATGTCAGTATTGGAACTTGCCAAAATGTGTTGTGTAAGTGAAACCTTCTTCAGAAGGCTATTTAAAAAGTATTCAGGTGTAAGTCCTATAGAATACAAGAATAGAATAAGAATTTCAAAGGCAAAACAACTTTTGAGTAGCAGTGAATTGACTATTGGTGAAATTGTAGATATCTTAGGGTTTTATGATATGGCATATTTCAGCAAAACATTTAAAGAAAAAACCGGAGTAACTCCAAGGGAGTATAGAAATAATCATTTAATTAATGCTTACTGAACAAATCGTTTTGTTTAAAAGCAAACCAAAGCTCTTTGTTGAATCAGATGTTTCCCGATATTAATACGCTTTTTTCAAGGTTTCCCCTTGGCACCGGCACTCGAAGCTTCATGTCACTAACAGATAAAGACCTGCCCTCATAGAAAGGGCAGGTCTTTACTCGGTTATTATAGTGCGTAAAAGCAATATAAGATTTACGCACTTAGGCTCGGATTTTAGCATAGGCACTTATTATTGAAGAAAGTTTAGCATTCTCTCAATAACTGCCGCAACCTCCGCTCTGGTGGCATACTCCTGGGGAGCGAGTGTGCCTCTGTCCTTACCGCTCATAATACCATTTTCCGCGCAGAAAGCAACAGCTTCCTTTGCATATTCTGAAATATTTGCGCTGTCGGCAAAACTCACATTTTTGCTTGTCGCAACATCAAAACCCTTAAAAATGGCATATCTCTGAATAATTGTCGCCATCTGTTCACGGGTAATCGTGCCGTTTGGCGCAAATTCTGTTTTGGAAATACCGTTGACAATACCGTTTGCCGACGCCCACCCTACGGCTTTTTCATAGTATGAGCCACTTTCGATGTCTGTAAATGGTGCTATGCCTGCAATGGGCTGTTTTTCAGCCCTATAAAGAACTGTGACAAACATCGCTCTTGTAACTGACATGTCCGGTGAAAAGGTCATTTTATCCGTTCCATTCATGAGTCCGTTTTCATTCACATACTTCACTGCTTCATAGAACCAGTCCTTTTCACCTGCATCCGTAAACGTATTTTTCCATTTTTCAGGAGTAGTTGGTTCAGTAGGTTCAGCAGGATTTTCTTCAATTTTTTTGAATTTTGCTGTGATTTCTGCAGATTCCGTAACCTTGTCAAAGGTGTATTCCTTTACTGCTCCCACACTCTTTCTGTCTACCAAAACACCTTCGATTTCATAGCCGTCACTTGGAGTTATGGTAAATGTCTTAGTGCTGTTTTTCGTCACACTTACGGTGTCAGGACTAATTTTACCACCTTCTGATTGCGTTACAGTAATTTTGTAACTCAGTGTTGCACCACCGCCTCCGCCGTTTGAAGGCTTTGTATATGTAATGGCATATTGTGAAAAGTTTTTAGCATACACCACAATCTTATCCGTGCCGATTACAATGTACTCCCCATCTGTATTTTTATTTGCTTCGCCCTCGGGCATCGCCTCTGCTATTCCCTCATGCAGGCGGTATACGATAATTTTTCTTCCTTTTGCTGTTTCAGGTATAGGTAAGGTCATTTTTACAAGGCTTAGTAGGGTTGCCGCAGGTAAGTTGTTTACCTCTGCCGTAATGTCAAGAACAATCGCCATTGCCTTGTTGCCGGAAAGCGCCTGGATTTCAGGTGCAGTTACACTTGCTTTTGCCACCTTGATTTCAAGTGTATCTCCGCTTTGGATAGGTGTTTCAAGAGCAATTCCGTCTGGGACAGTATCATCAGCCTTTATTACAGCAGGCTCGTCAATAATAATTATGGTTTCCACACCTGCGTTGTAGCGTTCCGTTTGCTTGTATCTAATACAATATACGCCTTTTGAAAGCCCTGAAATTTTATCACCGGTAACCTCTGTGTATTCACCGTTATCTATTTTATATTCCATATCGGTGCTGACATTTTGGATTTTACCGTCATTCCCGTCTTTCACGCTTGCATTCAGCTTGGCTATTCCCGCCGGTGCCTCTTGCAAACCTTTATTCACAGTAAGGGTTGCAATTATCATATCGCCGGCATAATAATTTACGGTTTGCATCGTTGCTATGCCTATGGTAATCGTTCCCGCTTTGGTTATTGTAAGCATATTATCGATAAGCGTGCCTTCCCCTGTGCCGCCCGATTCTATGGTATAAGATGGTGTTCCTGCGTTTGAATCCAGTGTGAACAATTGTGAAACATCGTAGGTTTGACCCGTATATGTAATGGTTTGGTCGTTTTTGCTGTTAATAACATTTGCAAGGTTAATTTCAAATGTTTTTGTCCCATTACTGCCCGTATAATTTCCTGCTCCCGTTACGGTGACATTCGCCGTTCCCGCATTGGTATTGTTACTATAGCTTACCGTATAATCAAAGTCCTTGGTAAGGGTCAGCACTCCGTCTTTTACAACAACTGTTGGGGTTTGTGCCGAGCCGTTGTAGGTCACTGCTGTAATATCATCGATTGAAAAAGTAATCAGCTTTGCCGAAACTGTAACATTGACTGAGATATTGCTTACTGTGTTATAGTTTTCCGTATCGGTGGGCGTATAGGTGGCTGTAAAGCTGTGTTGTCCCACATTGCCTACGCTGGTTGTTGGATTCGTCCACGCAAACCCTGCCGGAAGGGTAACATCAACGAGTGTTTGTCCGTAGGTTGCAGATAATCCTGTCGGTATGGTGTAACTTGGCGTTCCTTTTGCCATATTCGGATTTATATTTGCAATCGTTCCTGTAAAGTTTCCGCTTGCCGTAAATGTGGTTTTATCTCCTACGTTTGTAACAGAGCTCCATGTACCCGTTGCGGTCAGGCTGTTTTTTGTTACTGTTGCGGATGGCGTTTGTACTGTGCCGTTATAGGTCAAAGATTCGAACGCGCCAACTGTTGCGCCTGTTATATCCAGCGGGCTTATTGTGAATATCCAGCTGTTGTCCGTAATGTCTGCGGCGGCAGCATAAGTGGTTCCTTGTGCCACATCCACCTTAACGGCATAAGCTCCCACTTCGATTGGGGTAGTGGTTGTGCCTATGCCCGAGCCGTCCTTATAATATATTACCTTAATATTCCCCATACCTGTATTACTGCTGGTTACCGAAGCGATTTTGGCAGTGCCGTCATAGGTCAAGGGATATGTTGGCGGAGTGAAGGTGAAGTCTGCTGAAGTGGGCAACTCTAATACTGTCAGCATTGCCTCATCGCTGGTCGCAGTGCCTCCTGTGTTTGTCACCTGACACCAATATTTGTACCCGTTCATAGCGAGGGCCGCCAAAGCGGTGGTATAGCTTGCGCTCGTACCTCCGGTTCCATCGGAAACATT
>CAZUVQ010000091.1:0-6410 GCA_964623915.1 uncultured Oscillospiraceae bacterium | reverse complement strand
TCACCCGCATGCCCCATTGGGACCAACATTTTATGAAAACGATAACCTGTCCACAATGTATGCGTTTTCTGGTTCCCAAGCTCAAAGATACGCTTTAGATAAGCAACTGAGCTTCGTACCGATCGCGAGGGTACAACTAAACGGGCAGAAACTTAAGTTTGATGTTCCGCCGATTATTGAGAATGGCAGGGTTCTCGTTCCGATGCGTGCCATATTTGAAACCTTCGGCGCGGAGATTGACTGGGACGGTGAAACAAGCACGGTAACTGCTGCAACATCTGATAAATCCATCATGATGCAAATGGGTAATCCGCAAATGCAGCTGAACGGTAAAAGAATGACGCTTGACGTACCACCTCAAATCATTCTTGACAGGACGCTTGTACCTGTCCGTGCCGTCAGCGAAGCCTTGAACGCAACAGTTGATTGGAATGAAGAAACACAAACGGTCATAATTAATATACAATAGAAAAAACCTTGAAATCCTACCTCGTGAGATGTATAATAACTTTGTAGCATCTGGTTTTTTAAAACAAAGTGGTAAAGAAACATAAAACGGGTTGTCATAAAACAAATATAACGGTGGTGTTGCAAGTTATAACATGGAGGCAGCCCGTCACAAGATAACCGGATTATACTAAATGGCGTAATCTGATCGGTTGAACACAAGTGTTCCGCGTAAAAGTGCATTAGCATGGCAATGACTTAAGAAAGGGATTAATTAGTAAGAAACCAGGCGCAGTCGTGGCGGTTTGGCGACAAAGGTTCACGCGGTCGATAACATTAATGTTATTTGATTCGCACAGGTGCTTCTGGAACCTTTTGCCTTATGGGATAAGCTTTCATTACGGATAAAGGTCATGACAGCGACAAGTTGCAATGAACTGCATCTGGTTGCATGTTTTTTATGGTTGTTATTCTATTGGGGACTTGCAAACACACTCTAATGTAAAAAAACTTCTGCAACGTTTTTTACTATTGCATTATGATGGTTGACAAAACAACGACACATATGGTAATATTTATAAATTAATTGTACAATATAAGCACTAAATTATACGACGGATAAAGTTAGAAAGGTTGTGGGAATCACAATGCCGAAAAATGATTTAAACTTGCAAGAGAGAAAAGAACAGTTAGATTTATTACATCCCAGCAAGAGTAAAAAAACAAAGGGAATTTTTATTTTAATCTTATTTTATGGGTGTATTGTTTTCAGCCATTTTCTTAAAATGCACTTTATACATGATACATATACAATTTCCATAAAGGGGTACGAC
Organism: uncultured Oscillospiraceae bacterium; assembly: GCA_964623915.1. Taxonomy (GTDB): domain Bacteria; phylum Bacillota; class Clostridia; order UMGS1883; family UMGS1540; genus CAZUVQ01. Next base: position 5,130 of record CAZUVQ010000091.1, on the reverse strand, counting down.
TTTATGGTAAAACCTCTCTGGGAACAAGGCCGCCCAATCTCCAGCTTGTTTTATTATTTTTTATCCTTGCTAAATCCTCCGTACCGGCTCACAATGTATATTTCGGTTTTGATATCGATTATTTTTTTATCTGTTTCGGCTACCGTCATTTGGAAGATGGCGGTAGAATACATAGAAAAACATAATGTTTGGCAACACCTTTTTTTGATTATTTCCTGTACGAGTATTTTTTTTACTCTGTTTATCACTGATTTACTTTTGTTTTTTGAATGCTGCGTTACAACCTCTGGTATCATGTGTTCCACTCTGGCGGTCTACTATTTTTTAAAAAGGAGAAAAAAAAATATCATTTTAAGTGCATTCCTCTTAATCATTAGTATTTTTACATATCAGCCTTCCATTGCACTTTTTCTCCCATTATGTATTCCTTTTATTTTCAAGAAATATGCGGGCAACAAAAAGGCGATTTTTCAAAATGTCCTTCTCGCCGGTTTTCTTTACAGCCTTCCTTTTTTAATTAACTATCTTTATTTGAAGGCAACCAGTAGTACAGACGGCAGATTTTTTGGTGAAGTGATTCTGTGGGAAAACTTATTACATTGCAAAACGGCTATTGTAGGGTTCTTTAAAAATAATTTTGGTTTTATGCCTAATTACATATTCTTCGCATTTTTAGGATATTTTGTTTTAATGTGCGTGATAAATTGTATTCGCACTAAAACTTTTATGAATCTGTTGTGTTTGTTTATGGCGCTTGCGAGCGTTGTTGTCACAGCGTTATTACCCCATATGGCGATTGTTACTAACTCATGGTATATAGTTCCGCGTTCGGCTGTGGGACTGGCTTCAACAGTAGGCATCGCAATGCTGGTAATGAATATGAGCTTTAAAAGGATTCAAAAATCCCATGTTATCGTCTCGCTTTTATTTCTGTTGGTTATATCAATTAAACTTTTGGATATTGGAAACAGTATGATAACCAACAATAAATTAGATGTGCAGGACCTAGGCTTTATCAGCGACGTAATACAAACTTATGAAAAGCAAAATAATATGACAGTTAACACGATTTATTTTACCTACGACAGCAATCCTGATTTCCACAGGCAGGGAATGGAAGATTATAAAGACTTAAACCTGCGAATATTGTCAGTTGATTGGATGGTGCGTACACTTTTAAACAAGGAAATGGGACGGAATTATTCTAGAAATAATATGAGCGATGAGGAGCGGAGTGTTTATTTTGGCGATGCCGACTGGCACGCAATGTCATTAGAGCAGTTTGTTTTTGTTGATGATGCACTGTATTTATGTTTGTATTAAAATAGACCATATTTGTCAAATGCAAATATGGTCTGGGCCTCATTATATAAAAAGCTGTCTGAGCCTTAGTGATTATATTGTAAGGTTCGGCGAAGATGAATTTTATATTAAAATTGACGTTTCTTATATGAACTTGCTGTCAAAATACGAGAAGAATTAGTAGCAGTGCAAAAATATAATAAATCAATATATCAATCAATTTCAGAAAATCTTCCGCTTTCATACGGGCATTACAGTCATAAAGCAGACTAAATTTATATATCAATTTTAAAATTATTAGGGAGAGAAAAAAATGGGAGCTTTATATTCAATAATAATACCGCTTTTTAATGAGGAATCAGTTATAGAAGAAACATATAAGCGTTTAAAAATAATAATGGACAGTACCGAAAGCGCTTATGAATTAATCTTAATAAATGACGGAAGTACAGACAAAACATTTGATATAACCTCTCAAATTTGCCTTTATGATAAAAATGTCAAGTTATTGAACTTTTCGCGGAATTTCGGGCATCAGAATGCTATAACCGCTGGCATGGATTATTCGGAAGGCGATGCGTTAGTGGTAATTGACGCAGATCTGCAGGATCCACCGTATGTGATTTTAGATATGATCAAGAAGTGGAAAGACGGCTTTGAGGTTGTTTATGGGAAACGCATAAAACGGCAAGGCGAAAAAGTGTTTAAAAAATTTACCGCAAAAATATTTTACCGTATCTTAAGATCATTGGCAGACATCGAAATTCCGACTGACGCCGGGGATTTTAGGCTTATTGACAGAAAAGTTTGTGACGCGGTGAAAACCCTCGGAGAACAAAACAGGTATATGAGAGGGCTTGTAAGCTGGGTGGGTTTTAAACAGACTTCGGTTGAATACGTACGTGAGGAACGTTTTGCGGGCGAAACAAAATATTCGCTTAAAAAAATGCTTAAGTTTGCTGCAGACGGTATTACCTCTTTTTCTCTCAGACCTTTAAGGCTTTCCGCATACGCTGGTTTATTAATGCTGGTTTTTAGTTTTTTTTACCTTATATGGCTTTTGATAAAACGGGTGATCTTTCAACGGACCGTGATTTTTGGCTGGTCTTCCGTCGTCTCGATAAATATGTTCTTTTGTGGAATTACTTTAGTGATTTTAGGAATTCTAGGCGAATATATAGGCAGAATTTTTGATGAAGTAAAACAAAGACCGCTTTATATTATCAGAGATAAGTATAATTTTGGGGATAAAAAGGATGAATAAATTTTTTAGAAGCGGGCCTTCCGTTCAATTTATCAAATTTGGCACTGTAGGCATAATAAATACAGGATTGGATTATCTCTCATCATACATCCTATTAAGTTATATATATCAGAACCATTATCTCGCACAGATTTTTGGTTTTTCCGTAGGTTTAACCAATAGCTATTTTTTAAACAAGTTCTGGACATTCAATAAAGCCAAAGGAGGAGCTGACAGGTTTTTAAAATTTTTTATTGTCGGTATTATCGCAATGTCATGCAGCGTTATAATGTTTTGGTTGCTTTCCTGGATTGATATCGGTAATTCAATTATAAACTTTTATATTAAAAAAACCATTGCCACAGTAGTAGTTACAGTTATTAATTTTTTAGGAGCTAAATACTTTGTCTTCCTTAAAAAAGACTGTCGCCTCCAAAAGGTCCAACGGATGATAAAAATTAAGGATGAACATACCGATAAAAAATGGAAAAGCGGAGAAAATGGAGTTTGTGCCGTAGATAGCGGCACAGCTGGTTCGAGAAAATGAAGGGATCCATGTATTTTAACCATTAAATGAAGCAATGAGCTAAGGTCATTGCACTATGAAGTAGAAATAGAAGTTACGTTTAACGATTATAGCATTGCTAGAATATCGTTTGGAGTATTAAGTAATGCCTACTGAACAAAAGCATATTTTTGCAAATTCAAAAAATTTAGCATACACAACAATTGATTAAAAATTTGTGTAAAAAAAAGAACCTTTCCGATTTTTGGAAGGTTCAACAGCATTATGGACATAGCAAGGCAGTGGCAAGTCGTTTCTTTTAATCTTGTCACTATAAGTCCCATTCCGCATTTGCGTTTTGCAAGGCTGAATTTGCGTTCAACCTCAACACGCTCGGCTTCATCAATATAATTTAGTCGTTTGTCTCTTAATTCGTCTTTCTTCGGTCTGCCAAGTGCAGGTCCCGAAAGACGAATTTTCTTATCCGCACAATATGACAGGCTTTCGCGGTTCCTGTATATTTTGTCTGCTAAAATTCGCTCCGGATAACTTCCGGTGCGAGCCTTATAGCGTTCTATCATGTTAAGTAAATTAATGGATTCATTGTATGCTTCAAAGCTTTGGTACTCAAGCCGGGTAAATCCATTGACAACGCTTATGTCAAGCTTGGCACCAAATTCAACTGTAGCTTTTGCTTTCCCTCTGATAATCAGTCTTAGCCATGGTTGACTGATGCTTATGATTCTGTTTGGAACGCTATGGATTTTATTGTCATACATATATTTTTGCTGTTCATACAGTTTTTTTACTGTTTCAAGCTTTTGCTTAAGTGGTTTTTGCAAAACCTCTTTTGAACCAGAAAGATTTTCTATTGATTTCAGATTTCTTTTGATATATTGAAGTTGAGTACCTATTGCTTTGCGGATTTTTTTGCAGATTTTTTCTTTGTTCGTGCTATTTGAAGATATTGTTTCCTTGCCTTTTTGCGGTATGTACGAGGCTTTTTGCCACTTCCGGAAGTATGCAGTTCATCAATGATTTTCTCCGTTATTTCACGTGCTTCGTTCAAAAGTTCTGTATCCTGAGGATACTTTATCTGTGACGGTGCACATGTTGCATCGACTATCATTGTTCCGCTGTTTGATGGTGGCTCTGTTTTATCATCGTGATCAGAATCTTTTTCGTTATTAGCTTTGCTAATAATCATTTCGTTTATTTCGCCTAAAATTTCAGGAGTAAGCCTTTTTCTGAAATATACCATTAAAGAGGGATCAAATGGCAGTTTTTCATCGTTATATTCAGAGTAACCACAGAAAAATTGAAGATACGCTGTTTCCTGTATCTGTAATGCAACCTCTTCGTCAGAATATCCATATTCTGCCTGTATAATACATGCACCAAGAGCAAGACGCAGAGGTTTTGCAACATTTCCTTTGCGGTTGGTAAAAAGTTTTGCATAACGCTCTTCTATTTCATCCCAAGGAATTATTTCTGCTTTTTTTACCCATCGGTTATTTGGACTTAACTTCATTCCGATTGGTGTATTAAAATCTGTAAGACTTATTTGTTTACTCTTGAATTTATACATTTCTCTATCTCCCATAAAGAAAAAGTGCAAAGGTTTTGCCAATGCTGACAATTTTCCTTACACTTATTATACCACATATTTCCTCATAAGTCAGCAATAATGCGGTTTTTTATTTATTCAGTAGACATTAAGTAATGTGGTTGGAATAAATGTATTATTGGGCGAAGAAGAAAACTATGAGTTGAATTTTTCAGGAAGCCCAACTCTTATTATAGGCAAACTATACAAATTAAAGGTAATCAGGGATTACAAGAGCGTGTTTGACGACGGTATAAATATTGAAGATACTGCCAATCTGACGCGGAGTATTCAGTTTTCGCCCCTTACATTGGCTCCTTACATTTACTTTAAATTTTAACTCGTATTAGCATTTAAAGCTAACACTATTCCAAATGTTTCGCCAAAAAATAAAAGTTCTCCTTTAGAAAGCCTTGGGTCACCATAAAAAAGCGTCAAAAAAGATATAATGCTTTTTTGACCAGTAAAATCAAG
>CAZUVQ010000090.1:0-6443 GCA_964623915.1 uncultured Oscillospiraceae bacterium | reverse complement strand
ATGGGGCACGGCATTACCTGCACCACGGATTTGTATACGGAGGAAGAGGTCTTCAGGGTTATTTTTGAGCTTACACAGAATATTTCCCACCGTCTGCGGCTTTATTCACTGAAAGCATCAGGCGTATCCTTGTGCGTAAGGGACAAATCCCTGTCTTTTCGTGAATTTCAGTGCCAGCTCCCCGTAAGCACAATGAGCTCAAAAGAGATTTCCTCTGCCGCATTCACGCTTTTTTTAAACAACTATAACCGGGAAATACCTGTGCGTGCTCTGACTGTTCGTGCAATTAATCTTTCCGCCGCTTCTCTCCCTTGTCAGACAACTTTGTTTACCGATATAACCAAACATGAAAAAAATGAAAAAATCGAATGTGCAATTGATAAAATACGTAACCGTTACGGTAAAACCTCTATTACCTTTGCCTCTCTTATAGGCGACCTTAAAATGCCTGAAACCAGAAACTCGGAAATAATAATGCCTTCACCAATGTTCGTATGATTTCGCCATATACTGTTGCAAAAAGGATTAATAATGCATATTATAACTTTAGAGAACAATATAGATTATTATGAAAAATTGCAGCAAATGCTGCGGTTGACAGGAGGGTAAAATGTACAGAGAAAATCCTCGCGTTATGGCGCAAATTAAAGGAGGCAGTACCTATCCTGATATAGTGGGTACTGTAACATTTGAACAGACGAGAAACGGTGTCCTTGTAAATGCCGATATTCACAATCTTCCATATCAGACAGGTTTCTGCGGCGGAGGTATATTCGCCTTTCATATTCATGCAGGAGAATTTTGCACAGGCACAACCGGTGATGAATTTGCAGATACACTTTCGCATTACAACCCGCACGCATGCCCTCATCCGTATCATGCGGGAGATTTACCGCCGTTATTTTCAAATAATAACGGTTACGCATTTATGGAGGTGCTGACGGATCGCTTTTCAGTTGATGAAATCATTGGAAAAACAATACTTATACACGAAAAACCTGATGACTTTACAACACAGCCGAGCGGAGGCTCAGGTCCAAAAATTGCTTGCGGAAAAATAGTGCGTATAAGCTAAAAAAACACTATAACAAATTAATTGCATATAATATTATTAAGGATTTAAGTATTTCATATTGGAGGTTATTATGTTTGATACAAGAAACGCTTGGAGACCAATTATATTAAAGGATTACGGCCCTCAACCGTTTGCTATAAACATTAAAAAAGCAGCAAAGCAAAACAAAAACTTTCGTACAACATTATGGACAGGGAAACATCTTCAGCTGACACTTATGAGCCTTTTACCCGGAGAAGATATCGGGCTGGAAATTCATCCGAATATTGATCAATTTATACGTATAGAAGAGGGTCAGGGCATTGTGAAAATGGGTGAAAACAAAGACAGGCTTAATTTTCAGCAAAGAGTTTTTGAGGATTTTGTTTTTATAATTCCTGCTGGTACATGGCACAATTTAATAAATACCGGAAGCGGTCAACTTAAATTGTATTCCATATATGCCCCTGTGCAGCATCCTTTTGGTACAGTCCATAAAACAAAAGCCGAATCAGAGGCCGCAGAAGCGCACTGATACTTACGTTTGTTCTATGAACACACACGTATTCTGACCTGGAATATTATATTTTTGTTTTTGCCTTATCTTAACCCATTTGTGAGGTTTTAAAAACCTTACAAATGGGTTATTTTTTTACATCAAATTTCAGGCAGCTCATTTTTTAAAAAATTATAAAAATACTGTGTACAAGAAAGAAAAATTCTATCTGCATAAAGATATTTATAGGAGGGACCCCATATGGCTGAAAAAGAACCGTCTTCGTCGAAGCAGAAATTGACCATAAAAATCAGTTCTGCCTGCGACAGGGATATAAAAGAAATTATAAAAGAAATTTTACTTGAAAATGCCCGTACGTCTGAACAAATCAATCAGTTAGTGTAAAAAAAAGTTTTAAATAATCCTCTTATATATCTCAGTATAAACCAATTTACCTTGAATTCTCTCTGATTTCATAAGGCTTATCTTATCGGCAATCATAGGGATATTGCTGATAGAATATCTCACTTTTTCACTCAATACCTGACGGCCCAACGTTACATGGGGTGAATAATCCCTTGTTTCTATTTTAAATCCTTTTTTTATAAGCTCCTTTTTAAGGGTTGTTTGTAAAATGATAAGTTCTTTTGTTTTTTTCACACCTGCGAAAAAGATGTCTCCTCCTGTTCGCCTGAACCTGTCAATCCCTTGCAAACACAACTCAAAACTCTTCGTTTCAATTTTATCAAGAATAGGGCATATCATATCAGCAGAAGACACCTCACCGATAAAGACAAGTGTCAGGTGAAAATTGCTTTCATCGGTGAAATTACCGCTTACCGAATCTGCTTTAATTTCATCACGCACTTTTATCAGTTCATTTTTAATCTCATCATTGAAATTAATTGATATAAATAGCCTCATTGATATATGCACTCCTATTAAGACTCTAAAATTGGGGCTGTGACAAAATAGTGCATTTTGTCACAGCCCCACATAAATCAAGCCGTTACAATATTGGCGGCATCCTGAAGCTTTAATAACTCAATAGCCTGTTCGCGCATTTTGTATTTCAGTATTTTACCCGCTGCATTCATAGGAAATTCATTGACAAAATTAATGTACCTGGGCACCTTGTGTTTTGCAATATTTGCCCTGATATAATCCTTGAGTTCTTCCTCCGTCATGATTTCACCTTCCTTCACTATAACACATGCCATGATTTCTTCACCGTACTGCTTGTCGGGAACTCCTATAACCTGCACATCAAGTACCTTTTCATGTGTATAAATAAAGTCTTCAATTTCCTTTGGATATATATTTTCCCCACCTCGGATAATCATATCCTTAATTCTTCCTGTTATTTTAAAATGCCCTTCGGGGGTACGCCTTGCAAGGTCACCAGTATGAAGCCAACCATCCTTATCAATAGCAGCAGCCGTTGCCTGGGGCATTTTATAATACCCTTTCATTATGTTATAGCCTCGGGCAACAAGCTCACCATCAACATTATCCGGTAAATCCTCGCCCGTTTCAGGGTCAACTATTTTACATTCAACACCAAAAATTTTACCCCCGACAGTGCTTACGCGTACATCAATGGGGTCTGTGGTTTTGCTCATGGTTATTGCAGGCGAAGCTTCTGTCTGACCATATGTTATGCAGATTTCTGACATATTCATTTTTTCCATAACATCCTGCATGGTTTTTACAGGGCATGGCGAGCCTGCCATAATACCCGTTCTCACATGACTGAAATCTGTATTTGCAAAGTCCTCATGCGAAAGCATGGCAATAAACATGGTTGGAACACCGTGAAAGCACGTAATTTTTTCTTTATTAATACACTCCAGACCAAGTCTCGGTGAGAATGCCGGAATTGGACACATTGTAGTACCATGTGTCATTGAGGCCGTCATAGCAAGAACCATACCAAAACAGTGGAACATAGGCACCTGAATCATAAGCTTGTCAGCAGTTGACAAATCCATGCAGTCCCCAATTGCCTTTCCGTTATTTACCACATTGTAATGTGTGAGCATTACACCTTTTGGAAAACCCGTTGTTCCTGATGTATACTGCATATTGCATACATCATGCTTGTTTATAACTGCCGCCCTTCTGTATACCTCTTCTATAGGAATTTGTGCTGACATGGCAATTGCCTCTTCCCATGTCCTGCAACCGGGAAGTGAAGTTTCGCATGTTACAATATTGCGTAAAAACGGAAGTCTTTTCGCAAAAAGAGGCTTGTTTTTGTCATGCGTTTCAAGCTCAGGGCAAAGCTCTTTTATGATTTTTAAGTAATCGGAATCCTTATAGCCATCAATCATAACAAGAGTATGTGTATCAGATTGTCTTAACAGGTATTCAGCTTCATAAATTTTATATGCTGTATTAACCGTTACTAAAACAGCACCTATTTTTGTGGTTGCCCAGAAGGTAATATACCATTGAGGCACGTTTGTTGCCCATATTGCAACATGGTCACCCCTCTTAACTCCCATGGCGATAAGTGCTCTTGCAAACGTATCCACTTCACTTTGAAATTCGTAATATGTTCTTGTATAATCAAGTGTTGTATATCTAAATGCATATTGGTCGGGAAACTCTTCTACCATACGGTCAAGCACTTGCGGAAAGGTTAAATCTATAAGCTCATTTTTCTTCCAGATGTATTTACCTGTTTTCTTTTCGTTATCGTATAAAATCCCATTTGATTTGCGGCGTTGTGTATATTGGCTTATATAATCCATAAAATGAGGAAACACAATACCAGCATCTGTCAAATCAGGAGCCCAGCGTTTTACCCATTCAAGGGAAACAAACCCCTCATAGTTTATACATTTGAGCGCATTCATCGTTTCAGCTATGGGCAAATCACCTTCACCCATCATTTTATAAACCGTGGTGTCATTTTCCAAAAGTGAATCCTTCACATGTACATGCTTAATATACGCACCAAGATTCTGAAGCGTTTTTTCAGGTTCCTCGCCTGCATATCTATAGGTGTGGTGTGTATCCCAAAGTGCCGCAACATTATCACTTTTTATACTGTCAAGAAGATTGCGAAGCCTTGCTGTATCCGAATAAACACCGTTTGTTTCCAATAAAAGCATAACACCGCATTCCTCTGCCAAAGGAATAAGCTCACTGATTTCTTTAATAATCAGATTATCGTCAACCTCACCTGCCGGTGCCGGTTCTAAATCTGCTAATATTCGGATATAGGGTGTGCCTATTATTTGAGCAACCTTTATATATTTTTCAATTTCAGCTTTATTTTCTTCAAATTTTTCTTCAAATTTCAGGCAACAACCTGTTGACAGGCATGGGATTGTAATTTTCAGCTCTTCAAGTTTTGAAGCCGTTTCACGGCACCTGTCCGGTGCAAAAGGCGAACGTGAATTTTCACTCTCGATTTCACGAACTTCAATACCGTCAAATCCGAGGTCTTTTGCCATAGTATAAATGTCTGTCCATGAATAATTAGGACATGCGAGCGTTGAAAACGCAATTTTCATAATGTTATCCTCCTTAAAAAGTGAGCTTTGAACGCAAGCGACTACGAACTCTTGCATACAAAAAAGCCTTCGTCTCTTAATAGTAAGAGACGAAAGCTTATACTTCCGCGGTACCACTCTTATTGGTATAAATATACCCACTCATGAGCATCTTATGATGCTCTCTCATGATAACGGTGAGAAACCCGTTCACGCTTACTTGCCAAGACTTTCAGGTGACTGCTCCGGGGTGAGCTCGTATTTACGGCGTTCACTGTTTCGCAGCAACCAACAGCTCTCTCAAGACACACCCGTAAAACTTTTTCCCCTTCATTGCATTTGTAAATTAACAATATAATATCATGGTTCACCATTTATGTCAATAAAAATTTAATCGTATTGTTAATTTTAATCCATCTGAGGAAGACCTGCAAAACCTACGGCAAGTTCTTCATCTGAGGGAATATAGTCAGTCATAACTCCGTTATGGAATTTTTCATATGCTACCAAATCAAAATAGCCCGTTCCTGTGAGTCCAAACACTATATTCTTTTCTTCTCCGCTCTCCTTGCATTTTAAAGCCTCATCTATTGCCGCTTTAATTGCATGGCTGCTTTCAGGTGCCGGAAGAATACCCTCAATGCGTGCGAACTCTTCAGCAGCCTGAAAAACCTCTGTCTGTTTAACGGACACTGCCTCTATATAACCGTCATGGTAAAGCTGTGATAGTGCTGTGTTCATGCCGTGATAGCGAAGACCACCGGCATGGTCGGGAGCCGGAATATAACTGCTACCGAGTGTGTGCATTTTCGCAAGAGGACAAACCATACCGGTATCGCAGAAATCATATGCAAACTTTCCTCTTGTTAAGCTGGGGCATGATGCCGGTTCAACGGCGATAATACGATAATCCGCTTCACCGCGAAGCTTTTCTCCCATAAACGGAGCTATAAGACCACCAAGGTTTGAGCCGCCTCCGGCACAACCTATAATTATGTCCGGTTTTATATTGTATTTATCCAAAGCCGATTTTGTTTCCAAGCCAATAATGGATTGGTGCAGCAAAACCTGATTCAGTACGCTGCCAAGGACATAGCGGTAACCTTCTGTGCCAACTGCTACCTCAACTGCTTCTGAAATTGCACAGCCAAGGCTTCCACCGGTGCCGGGGTGCTCTGCTAAAATCTTACGGCCGACAGCGGTATCAGAAGATGGTGAGGGAACTACAGAAGCACCGTATGTTCTCATAACCTCGCGGCGGAAGGGTTTTTGTTCGTATGATACCTTTACCATATAGACTTTACAGTCAATATCAAAGTAGGAACAAGCCATTGAAAGGGCGGTTCCCCATTGACCGGCTCCGGTTTCTGTGGTAACACCTTTGAGACCC
>CAZUVQ010000089.1:0-6624 GCA_964623915.1 uncultured Oscillospiraceae bacterium | reverse complement strand
GAGCCATCATAACACACAGTGCGATTGCAATCAATTTTTAGAGTTTTGTTGTTTTCATTTCCCTTGTCTCCTTTTTTATTTTTTGGAAAATCGTAACGATAAATATTCCCTACTTTTCTATTACAAATATATTATTTGCTAAAACTCTAATGTAAAAAACATGTTCATAAATTACTAATTCACATCTGCAACAAGTGGTCCTGCAAGTTCATTAAGATAAAACAGCTTTCCCGGCATTGTTGGCATAAAGGTTGACGGAATCCACATGCTTTCACCGTAATGTAAAGTTGTTAGAAAACTCATGCCCTGCCATCCCATTCCTCTGCCAAGTGCTCCGTCTGCTCCGCCGATTATATAATCAGCTTGCAAAAACAAGCCGGGGCCTACTGTATTTGCTGTGCAAGGCACTAATGTGGTTCTGCTTTTAAAGCTTGTTATTGCATTTTGTTCTATTGTCAGTGGGTGAAGCTTCGCACCTATTCTGTGAGTTTGTTTTTTCCATTCCTCAACACTTGCGAACTCTGCCGCAAAATGAGGCTCCCAGAACGCTATATGGCACATTCTGCCTATCCCAAATATAAGTACAAGCTTTGCACCTTCCTCTTTTAATTTCGCAATTTTTTCTGCATATGTCGGCAGATTATCCTTTGTTGCAAAGTTACGCTGATTTTCAGGCACTGTTAAGTCCCCTAATTTATCAAAAAATGCAGATTTCATAGCAGAAGCATACATTGCATTCTTAACAGTTTCAAGTATTTCATCATTTTCCATAGCCTGCCATATATATTCATAGCCTTTTTTCATTCCCAGGTATGCGGCAATTGCATGACCCATGTTATGCAAATACAGCTTAGTTTGTATGTAATACTCAAACGGCTCGCTCGGTATCATACCCTTTAATTCGGGAATTGGATTCTTAAAAGCTGCCTTGTCAACGGGAAGCGTACAAAAAGGCTCAACCCATACCTTTGTTAAGCATCCCTCTCGCATTTCGTCCGTCATAACAGGCACCATTCTGCCTACACTTGCCTCGACAAAGCCTATATTATCTGCTGGCTTGATTAAATCCTTTAAGTATTTATCTGCATGAATTAGATTTTCACATATTATTATATCAACTCCTGTTTTGCGACAAGCTATGCCTTCCCTTAAAGCAGGCGCAATATAAGGCAGAACATTTACTCCCGCCGATGTGAATATAATATCTGCAGTAGAGATTTCATCAACCGCATCATTACTGTGTACTGCCCGTACATTTTTTATCAGTATTTCCTTCTGATAATCGTTGCACACTATTTTTATCGGATAGGATTTATCCGTATTCAGTTTATCAATCAGCTTCTGATTAACATCAATAAACACAGTTTCATATCCGCTTTCATATAAAAGCTGACCTAAAAATCCTCTTCCTATATTTCCGCCGCCGTAAACTACTGCTTTCATATGTTCGCCTCCATAAACCTCAATATATCAGCCATATGGACAATTCCCGTAGTTGCACCCATTGCAGATACACAATGTGCTCCGACCGCATTTGCAAATCGTCCGCAGTCGATAAAAGACATTTGTCTGAACTGTGGTCCCCCCATTTGATGCACTTTTTTCATACGCTCTAAACCACTCACGAGTAAACCTAAGAAAAAACCTCTTACCATTTTGTAGCTTTGCCCTCCATTGTCGGTAAGATAACCAATCCTTTTGACACCCACTGCATCATAAAACTCAAGCAAAAAATCACCCCCCTAAATCCACATTTCACTAAACTCAATTTCAAGCGTACCGTCTGATACAGAAATATCTGTTGCACCTGTTTCGAGCATTAAAAATGCCCCTTCCGCTAAATGTGCGGCAGGAGCTCCGTTTAAGGTTACTTCATATTTTTCTGTGTCGATTATGAATTTATCTGCTGTGCTTGATAGCGCTGTGTTAATATATATTTTACTGTCACTGATTGTTATAACTGGGAAGCTTGCATAGCCTGAAACTGTTAACTTGAGTGGCGTTTTCAAAGCACCTCTGTTATCAACTTTCGCAGTATTTTCAGTTCTGTAATATTGAGGCTCACCGTAGACAAAAGGTTTGGTACAAGCAAAGGTTAATGTGAAAACTTCATACTTGCTTCCCATTTCATTAACTGCTTTATCTCTAAACCTACCCTTGTACCAATAGAAATACTCATCATCAAAGTATATCTTGCATTCACCTTTTTTTGGATTAAAAAGATTATTCAATTGTCTGTTTGCTGCAGCAATTGCCGACATGCTTTCTTGCTTTAATAGGCATTTCACTTCAAGTATTCGTTCGCTCAGCTTAGTATGATGATAGTATGCTCCGTCCATTGCAGGCACAGTGGCAGATGTTTCTTCGCCCACAGGTGTTTCCCATCTTCCGCTCACATTTAATACAGAAACACCATAGTCTGCAGTATTGACATGGTCAAAATATATCTTTCTCGGCATCCCACTCAAAAGAGCGTTTAAGTTAAAAAAGCCTGTTAATATTCTTGCTGTTGCAACAGTTTCTACTGTAGTATCTTCAAGTGACCAGTAATATAAGCCATTGGAATATTCGTCACTGTTGTTAACCCTTACATTCATTAATGCTTGTTCTGCGTTATAATCGTACATTATAATCATACCCTTTCTAAAAATGAGCAAACAAAAAACACCTCCCTTTAAGAAAGTGCAATATCATCTCAGCTCACGTATAACATTTGTTATTTCTGCTTCAGTAGTATCCACAATAATGTTTAAAATATTATCCCATACACTGTCAGGAATCATTCCATCTGCAAACACATGAGCAATTGCAATAATAATTGTTTGATGAGTATCCTGCTCGGAAACTTCGCAAACGGAAACATTGAATTTATTTCTGATTTTTGTGATTAAGCTTTTCACAATCATTCGCTTATCTTTCAGAGAGTGTACGTACGGCGCATATAGTTTTATTTGCATTAAACCTATTTGCATATTATTTTGTCCTTTCAATAATTGCAATTAATATCATATGTATAATACTAGAAAATCACTCATATTTTAAATATGAGGTGATAATTAATGATTCATAGCATTAAGAAAAGTTATATCTTAGGCACTATATTTACAATTTTGTTTGGTACGATACTACATTATGTGTATAAATGGTCAGGCAACAATCCATTAGTAGGCATCTTTGGAGCAGTAAATGAAAGCACATGGGAGCACCTAAAGTTATTGTTTTGGCCGGCTTTTATTTTTACAATTGCTGAATATATTATTATTGGCAAAGATTATAATAACTATATTACCGCTAAGGCTGCTTCGTTTTTTGTAGGAATAGCACTTATTGTTTCGTTGTTTTATACATATACCGGAATAATCGGCGATAACTATTTAGCACTGGATATATTAGTATTCTTAATAAGTGTAATAATCAGTCAATATATCGGATATAAAATTACAGTTTCAAATCACAAGGTCAGTAAAAAAATAAACTCAATCTCTCTTATCGCAATAGTAATTCTTGTTGTTGCATTTATAAGATTTACATTTAATACCCCTCAAATATCACTTTTCAAAGATCCCATAACCGGAAAATTTGGTATTTAGCGGACATTCTTAACCCTCGGATATATAAAAAATACTCAAATTCACGGTGCACTTGACACGAGCCTCTAACAACATATGTAATTAACGGCAACACCGCCAATCCGCACCGCTATGCTGTTTAGTTGCCATGACGAAAAGCTAAACATATGTTGCACTCATGTAAAGCGCCTTTCGCGGCATAAAATCATTGGCTGGTTTTTCAATTAGCGTAAACATGCCTATGGTAAAAGGTAAGCTTGTGCAATACAAGACCAATTCAAACGGATTTATTACCACAATAACTTTACCAAAATCATCTACTGAAGATAATGTATTTTCATATACACAGGGTGTTGAACAATCAGGAGGACCAGTTAAACTTCGTTAACGTGTGGCGTGCTTTGTTACAGCCCCTATCTAAAAGTGCATGTTGCAATATGAATTGAACCACCGTATACCGAACGGTACGTGCGGTGGTGTGAGAGGGGCGAAATCCACTAAGGATTAGCCTCTACTCGATCAGGGGCTGTTTTTTATTGCCCGAAAATAATCACTCGCCCCTGTGCAAATTCTTTGTTGCCGGATTGTCAATTAGGTTTCCTATATAATCAAATCTTGAGCCGTGGCATGGGCAATCCCAGCTTTTCTCATCAGGATTGAAGGTTAGCTCACAGCCAAGGTGGGTGCATTTTGGTTCTACTACAAAAGTCTCGCTATTTTCATCCTTGTATACGCCGAGTTTTTCACCGTTATAAGAGACAATTCCGCCATGACCCAACGGCAGTTTTTCACTTTCAGAATCCGGAAACGAAAAAAATCTTTTACTAAGCCCCATTACTGCCTGTTTTCCTTCACTCAGTATATTTTGTGCAGAGGCGGAAAGCTTGAACCTTTGTGGTGAAAAAACCTCATAGTAAGGATGTTCCTCACCGCATATCATGCCGGTCAAAATCATTGCAGAAACCATAGAAGATGTCATGCCCCATTTTTTAAAGCCTGTTGCAACATAAAGGTCAGGTGTTGTGGTGCAGTATTTTCCAATATAGGGAATAAAATCAACACTCACACAATCCTGCGCCGACCAACATGCTGTCACCTGACTTTCAGGGTAAAAGTTTTTGGCGGCTGTCGTTAAATTTTCATACATGCCACCCAGGCTGTTTTCTCCCGTTCTGTGACCTCCACCGCCTAATATTAATAAGTTATTGTAGTTTCTGAAGGAAAAAGCATTATTATCTATTCCCTTATACATTCCGTTGACATTTGCGGCATTTTCAAGCGACAAGGCATAGGAACGCTCTTGATGCATTCTTACAAAATAAAAACCGTGGGTGTTTATAAAAGGGTAATGAGTGGCGACAATAATATGAGAGGCCTTAACGTTTCCACTGTCTGTGAGTATGGTATTGTCCTTTATATCACATACAAATGTATGCTCATATATAGTAAGGTTTTCGGCTATTGCATACAAAAACTTAAGAGGATGAAATTGTGCTTGATTTGGGAACTTCAGTGCCTCAGATACTGTAAATGGAAGATTGACGTTTGTTGTAAGCTCAGCTTCAATTCCTGCTGCTTTGGCGGCTTCATGTTCTGCCTTTAAAAGCTCAGGGTTCTCTTTTGTGTAAAGATACGCATCTGTTCGGCAAAAATCACACTCGATTTTGTTTTCATCTATTATTTTTTCATACTCACCTATGGCTCCTTCATTTGCCGCTGCATAATGCTTTGCAGCATCATCTCCGAAATTTTTATAAAGATAATCATATATCAGATCATGCTGTGATGTGATTTTTGCGGTAGTGTTTTTTGTCTGTCCACTGCCGATTTCGACCGCTTCGAGCACAACAACCTTTTTTCCGCGTTCCTGAAGTTTGTAAGCTGTTAAAATTCCTGCAAGGCCGCCGCCTATTACCGCAATATCTGTTTCAATGTTTTCTGTAAGTGGTTCTCTTTGATTAATAGATTTTGTCTCCGACCAAATTGATTTTGACATAAGTTAAAAGCCTTTCTACGCAAAAAAATTTAATAATTATCCTTATTTTAATCAAAATTATCAAAAATTATCAAAAATTTAAAACCTAATTAGCATATTAGTTTTACTTTTTGCATTACTAATAATAAAGTTTATTAAAGGAAGGAGAATATAAAAATGAAAGAAAAGAAAAACAAAAACGCTAAAAAGGATGCAGGTAACAATCAGTGGACAAATAATAACTTAAAGTATTATCCTGACAAAAGAGAGCGCCGTGACGGCCCCGGAGGGGAGGACGAAAAAAAGAATGTCTGATATTCCTGCAGCAGGGAACAGCGCTCGTGAGGGGTTTTGTCAGATGTAGTAAAAACGGTATTAAAAATTATATATTTCCTTGACGGTATCTGTAAAGAAGTTAAAAAATGCATGGTTATTTGTGTTTCCACTGTCTGCTATATCCCAGATAACAGTATCTATATCACCTTTCTGAAACCTTATAATTTCATTTGGATATGTCAGCGCCTGTGTAACAAAGCTATCCTTGTCAGGAGAGGTTAAGATAGCATAAACATATGCTGTTTTTGGTGAAACATTTGTGACACTATCAATTGTTAAACCATAGCCCCCTGTGGGTTTTTCGCCTGCAGATACCAACACATACATCCATTCTCCGTATTCAAACTGAAAAATGCCTTTTGTTTTATAATTGTCCTCGTACCATTTTTGTAGGGTTTCGTTTTCTTCAAATGTGTCCCTTTCAACAACCTCAAAATCAAGCGGTTTTTCTAAACCTTGAATAATAGAATCTATTATAACGGTTTTTATTTCCTCTTTCCAGGTTACAGTAGCACCAAGGGTTTCCGTAACAAAGCGTCCGGGGATAAATGTACGGTCGCTCACGATTTGAGCCTGAACATCTAACTGCACTTTTTCTTCACTGTACACGCCGTCATTGTATTTTATTACTTTTGCAGTATTATCTCCGACTATCAGTTCAATGTTCAGGTTATCTGTATGTATATTGACAGTTTTTTGTTCATCAAACCATTCTACACGCGCCCCTAATTTCTCCATAACACC
>CAZUVQ010000088.1:0-6701 GCA_964623915.1 uncultured Oscillospiraceae bacterium | reverse complement strand
GCATTGATTGACTTCCTGTTTATTTCTGCTATCGGGCGACGATAGCAGAAATAAAGTGCAAGGCTCTTTTGCTATTTTGTTCAAAAGCCTTGCACCTGAACAATTCAAAAACGCCTAAAAAACGCATGGCGTCGGCGTTTTTGAATTGTTCAGCAGTCAATAATATAAGGGGGAAATTTATGAAAATAACTGTTATAGGAGGAGGACTTGCCGGTTGTGAGGCATCATATGCCGCAGCAAACAACGGTGCAGAGGTCACCCTTTTTGAAATGAAACCTAAAAAATATTCACCTGCTCACAGTTACAATGGTCTATGTGAGCTTGTCTGCTCAAACTCGCTAAAGGCTATGCGTATTGAAAGTGCAGGCGGTCTGTTAAAAAAGGAAATGGAGCATTTCGGCTCGGTTGTCTTAGCAGCCGCTTATGAAACAAATGTTCCGGCAGGCGGTGCATTGGCTGTTGACAGGACGCTTTTTTCTGATGCCGTAACAAAAAGAATTATAAACCATTCCAATATAAAGGTAATAAATGAAGAAATTAAAAAAATCCCAAGGGATGAAATAGTAATTGTAGCCCCCGGCCCTCTGGTAGAAGGCGAGCTTGCCAGAGATATTGCAGAGCTTACAGGCGGCTATTTAAGCTTTTATGATGCCGCCGCGCCAATAGTATTAAAAGACAGCCTTGATTTTTCAAGAAGTTTTTTCGGCGCACGGTACCAAAGAGGGGGAGACGATTACATCAACTGCCCCATGACGGAGGACGAATACAACGCCTTTTATGATGCTCTGATTACAGCGGAAAGAGCACCACTGCATGAGAGCATAGATAAACCAAATGTGTTTGAAGGCTGTATGCCGATAGAAATTATGGCTATGCGAGGAAGGGATACATTAAAGTTCGGTCCTCTTAAACCTGTTGGGCTAATTGACCCCAAAACGGGCAAAAGACCGTATGTTAATATTCAGCTGCGGCAGGACAACAAGGAAGGTACACTTTATAATATGGTAGGTTTCCAGACAAATTTGAAATTCGGTGAACAGAAAAAGGTTTTTTCTATGATACCGGCACTTCATAATGCTGAATTTGTCCGTTACGGAGTTATGCACAGAAATCTTTTTCTTGATGCGCCAAAGCTTCTAAATGAAGATTTTTCAATGAAAGCTTACCCAAACATATACTTTGCCGGACAAATAACAGGCGTAGAAGGATATGTTGAATCGGCAATGAGCGGAATTGTTGCGGGCAACTCTGCCAGCGGCAGAAAGCCAAGCCTTCCGAAAGAGACCATTATGGGTGCAATTACTTCGTATTTGGCAGGCGGCTCTGTGGGGAATTTTCAGCCTATTAACGCAAATTTTGGAATTTTGCCGCCCCTTAATGAAACCATAAAAAACAAACAGGAACGATATGCAATGCTTGCACAGCGCTCACTTGAAGCACTATGTAAAAAATGAAAATATTTAATGAATTGTTAATATATAGTTTAGAAATATTCAAGACAGGTAGGATAATATATAATTGTACAAAGCAAAAACTTATAAGTTTACAGTACAATTATTTTTTAGGAGGTTTTTTTATGCATATTAATAAAAGGTCAACTGCATTTATCGCGATTGCTTTGGGTGCAGTAATTTTAACTACATCAGCCTTTGCAGATTTTATGCTTGGCTCAGGGTATCACAGCCTTAAAAGCGCTGCAAAGACCACGATGGCAAAACTATCTGATGAGGTAGATAACTTCAGTGTTGATACGGCTGTTACAATTAAAGTAGATGATGAGGTTTTTATTGAAAACAGCTCAAGCATCAAATATGACAATGTAAACAATGCAAGCGAAACAAATTCCGTAAATATCGAGAAAGGCAAAAGAGACGAATACTATTATTACTCTGACAGCGAAAAGAGCATATCAAAGAATGCGGACTCGGATTCTTATCATGTATGGAATAATAGATTCGATAATGATGAAGAATATGAAATTTTTGAAAACCCATTTGATGAGGAAGAAGTCGCTGATGCCGAAAAGATTTTAGATGCTTTTGTTGGTAGCTTAAAGGATGTTATACAGGTCGAGGAGGCCGGCGATAAGAAAATGTATACAGGTTATTTGTCAGATATTCAAATTCCGGCTCTCATTAATGCTGTTTCTTCTTATGGGCTTAAGTATGCGATTATTGATGAGAGAAGCGCAAAGGTATTAAAAGTACCACGCCCGAAAGAGAACATATATGTTAAAGAAGTTTCGGGAAAAGCGATTGAAAACAGTGATGGTATTATAGAAAATATAATAGGTTCTGCCAGTATTACTGCCACTGATGAAAAAGGTGTTGAACACATCTATTCCATAGAACTTTATGCAGAAATCAAGGATATTAACAGTACAACAGTCATGGAACCTGATTTAACCGGTCAGAATGTAGATTACAGCACAAACAATGGCGGTTTTTCGTTTGATGAAAAATACGTTGGCGTTTATAAGAACAATATCATTGAGATTGAAGGAAGCACCTTTGTAAAACAAGGTGAAAGATTTTTTGAAATTACATCAGTTGACAGCGATGCAATAACCGGCAGATATTACGAAGAATACAAAGATGGCTATTCACCGGATGAAGTAAAGGCATTTGAGTTTTCATCAGAATTATTATGGAAACATGGCTCAGCATCATTCAGTTATTATGAAGATGGTGAGGAAAAAACCTGTGTTTTTTATCAGACAGGGCAGCAAAACCTTGAAATAGTTCCTGATGTTGTCCTACATGAAGACGGAGGATGGTCGTCGTCAAACAGTTCAGAGGATTTTGACGGTAATTTTGTCAGAGTTTTTGAGTAAAAGCTTATTCCCGGCTTGGGGGTTCTTCCCTCATGCCGGGATAACAGATATTGGAGGCTATATCTTGGACAAAGCAATAATCATAGAAAATCTATCAAAAACATATAAAAATAATCGTGGGATACAAGACATTAATCTTGAAATTAACCGCGGTGAGATATTTGGGTTTTTAGGGCCTAACGGCGCGGGGAAAACAACTGCTATGAAGGTAATGGTAGGTCTTATGAAACCCGACAAGGGCGATGTTAAAATAAACGGATACAGTATAACAAATGATTACAGCAGGGCAATGAGCAGTGTGGGATGTATAATAGAGAGCGTTACCCCTTTCCCTTACTTGACTGCGTATGAAAACTTGTTACTATGTGCAAGGTTTTTTAAGGACGTGGATAATTTGAGAATTGATGAGTGCCTTGAAATTACCGGCTTGCTCAAATACAAAAACGAAAAAATAAAGAATTATTCATTGGGAATGAAACAGAGAATCGGCATTGCAATGGCAATATTGTCAAATCCAAGTATTTTGATATTGGACGAGCCATTAAATGGGCTTGACGTTGAGGGAATGGTCGAGATAAGAAATTTAATTTTAAAGCTTTCAAAGGAAAACAACACAACATTCTTTATTTCAAGCCATCTAATACATGATATTGAGCTTACATGTGACAGAATAGGAATATTGTATAACGGTGAGCTTCTAAGTGTTGACAGAACGGATAACATACTCGATAATTATTCGTCATTGGAAAATTACTATTTGAGCGAGGTGGATTCTTATGTCAACTCTTAAAGCTGTCTACATAAATGAATTATTTAAGATTTCCAAAAAGAAAAAAATCATAGTTGCATCAATTTTTTCTATATTAGCTGTTTTAGTAGCGGCTATTATAGTTTACAGTTTAAACAGTTTTGTGGGCATAAGAGTTACAGGCAGCTCGGAATTTTCCCTACTTGTTTTAACGGTTTTAATTTACACTTTGATACCGCTTTTCACCGCATTTGTCTGTATCGATATGTTCGGGGGTGAATTTAGTGAACAAACAATTAAATTAACCCTTACAAGCCCCGCATCAAGGCTTACTGTTTTTACGGGGAAAATATTGGCAGCAGCCAGCTTTATCATGGCAAATCTACTTTTTGTTATGATTTTGTCTGTCTTAGCTTCGTTTTTTATTAACGGAACATCATATGGTTATTTAAAAATTCTGTTATCATATATAGCGGCATTTTTTCCTCTTTTCGTGTTTTCAATGTTAGTTGTTGTAATTTCACTTCTTGCAAGGGGAACAACAAGTGCATTTATGCTCACCGTTTTATTGTATTTGGTATTAATTGCGTTAACATTGATTTTCCCAATATTGAAAAGCTTTATATTTACATCTGCCTTTGATTGTTACAGGTTGTTTTTAGGCAGTTATATAAATTTCAGTAAAATAATTAGGGTTTTCCTTATATTATGCGGTTACGGCATGATGCTTTTTGGCATAGGATATTGCCTTTTTGATAAAAAAAATATTTAGGGTTGGTTTTATGAGTCTAAAGTACAGGCTTTTTATGCAGAGTATAATAATACTTATTATCACAATTATTATTACTGGTTGTGCAGCTTTTTGTTATACTTATTTTTATGATTTCTTAAATAAGTCTCCCAATGCCGACAGCTTGGGAGACTCAGCTGTTATTGTATTGAAAAACGACAGTATTATATATCAAAGCAATAATTTCAGCAGTTATCAGGTCAAAGAAATCCAGATGAACATAAGCGTAAACAATACGAAATTTATTTACGGCAATGTAAAATATAATATTAAAGCCGACAGCTTTTCTCATCAGGACAACTATTATAAAGTTTTAAAACTTGACCCTGTTTTAGACTTAGGGGGTTATTATAAAAGTTTAATTTTATTTGTAATAGTTATATTCATAGTTACATTTATGATAGCAACGATTATTGTACAAAACAATAACATGAAAAAAATTATTAAACCTGTTATTGATTTAAAAAAAGAAACTGAAAAGCTACGGGAGGGCGAGCTTGATACAGCCGTCACAGAACAAGGCTACAGCGAGGTAAGAGAGCTTGGCAAAGCAATTGAGCAATTGCGCATAAAACTTAAAAATTCTATATTTTATCAGCAAAAAGCTGAGGAAAACAGGAAATTTTTAATTTCAAGCATTTCACATGACTTGAAAACACCTGTGACATCTATAAGAGGTTATATAGAAGGAGTACTTGAGGGTGTAGCAAACAATGAAGAAAAGAAAAAAGATTATCTTAATAAAGCAATTGAAAAAACAAAGCTTATTAATACAATGACGGAAGATTTGCTGCTTTATTCAAAACTTGACCTAAACCAGATTATATTTGATACAGAAAAGACAAATATTTTAAATTATATTGAGTACTGCGTAAGCGACAACTTATATCAATTTGAAATTGAGAATAAAGACATAGCGATTGAAAATGGACTGGCGCATTCTGTTTATGTAAAAATAGACCGTAAAAAGTTCAAGCGTGTAATCCAAAATATTATTGACAATGCAAAGAAGAATATAGAAGAACAAACGGGAACACTAATAATTAAACTAAGAAATACAAATAATGCAGTTATATTGGAATTTTTGGATAATGGTAGGGGAATCAACCAAAAGGATTTGCCGTATATATTCGACAGGTTTTACAGGGCGGATTTTGCAAGGACAATAGAAGGCTCAAGCGGTCTCGGTCTTGCAATTGCCAAGCAAATTGTTGAAGGCTTAGATGGTCGAATTTGGGCGGTAAGCAAAGCTGACAGCGGTGCTTCTATTTTGATTTCGTTGAAAATAGTCAGATAAGAAGGTGATATTATCAAAAGGATATTAATTGTAGAAGATGATAAGAGCATATTAGAACTTGAAAAAGACTACCTTGAAATGAGCGGTTATGAGGTGGTCTGCGTTTCTGACGGAAGCACGGGGCTTGATTTAATAAAAAATGAAAATCTTGACCTTGTTATACTTGATTTAATGCTTCCGCAAAAGGATGGATTTGATATTTTAAAGGAAATATCCGAGTCAAAACAAATACCGGTTCTGATAGTATCGGCAAAATCCGAAGAGACATATAAAATAAAAGGTCTGAACCTTGGTGCAGATGATTATATAACAAAACCCTTTGGCATGGGTGAATTGGTTGCTCGTGTAAACTGCCATTTAAAAACATACGAAAAGTTTGGTATTAATAAAAACAAATTATTGGTGTCAGGCGGATTGTCTATTGATAAGCAAGATAGGCGTGTTTTTGCAGATGGCAACGAAGTTTTTTTAACTCAGAAAGAATTTGACTTATTGCTCTTTTTGTTTGAGAACCCCAATAGGGTGTTCAGCAAGGAGACTCTTTTTGAAAGAGTCTGGGGTTATGACGCTTTGTCTGATGTAACAACAATTACTGTACATATTGCAAGAATTAGAGAAAAAATAGAAACAAATCCTGAAAAAAACCAATATCTTGAAACTGTCTGGGGTGCAGGTTACAGGTTTAAAATGTAATTCTGTTCCTGGTCACTGGACAAAGTAACCACAATCATTAAAAGAGAAAATGCAACCGTTCAGCATTATCTTTACCAAAATGAGTGAAGAACAAAGTCAAATTTGCTTTAAAGACAGTTAATACAGATAAAAAACAGTTAAAATTAAGGTTGTATAATAAAAAAGTGGCATGCTAACGCAGGGGGTTACAAGAATTTGATTTTTCGGTCAGAGTAAATGCACCCCCTGATTTTTGCTTAAATCATGCTGTTATGACTAACTTTTTACAATAATATTATACCATATTTATCAATTAAAATCAAATTATTCTAGTGTAACATTTGAGTTTCCCCATTTTTTA
>CAZUVQ010000087.1:0-6977 GCA_964623915.1 uncultured Oscillospiraceae bacterium | reverse complement strand
TGTTCCAAAGTTAATTTTCCTGATACCGGCTTTTACTGCCGCCTTGATTTCATCATCAGGAACGCCGCTTCCACCATGAAGGACAAGAGAAGCCGGGGTTTTCTTATGTATTTCTTCTATTCGGTTAATATCAAGCTTTGGTGCTTTTTTATATCTCCCATGCGCCGTGCCTACCATTACTGCAAGGGCGGCAACGCCTGTTTTTTCTGCAAACTCAGCTGCCTCATTCGGATTTGTATGCTCCGCTGCCACATCATCATTTACCGAACCGATGTGTCCAAGTTCGCCTTCCACCGCTACGCCAATAGCACTGCACATATCAACGATTTTTTTAGTTTCTGCTATATTTTCTTCAAGTGGAAGGGTTGATTTATCAATCATAATTCCTGTCGCACCGTATCTTATAGCACGCATAACTTCTTTTTCACCTGCACCATGATCCAAATGAAAACATATTGGCACGTTTGCTTTTTTAGCGGCCGCTAATATAATAGGTGAAACGAAATATCCTTCTTCATTAGTAAAAAGCCTGCTGTAGCTTTGAATAATAATCGGTGCTTTTGCTTCCTCTGCGGCCTTTACAATCCCCATAACGGTTTCCATATTGTATACATTAAAAGCCGGCACCGCAAATCCGCCTTTTTGCGCTATTTCTAAAATGTCTTTTAATCCTACAAGCACTGAAGAACAACCTCCTCAACTGACATAATATCAATTCCGCCGACAGATTTAAGCATTTCATATTCTGCCGGTGACTCGGTAACTAAAGTTTCAGCGTTCATATTTTTTGCGTTTATTACTCTTGCTTTTGCAACATCTGCCATTACGAGCGGCATATACTCATTCATGATGAGATTGCCTGCTAACACTGTGTCTTTATTATATAATAACATTTCTTTTACATTTCCGCAATAACTTAATATTTCACGTATCGGCTTGGATTCTTCTAAATCTCTCGCTAAAATTGAGCTGTCCTGAACGGTAAATGTTTTATCAGATTTTTTAACTTTTAGTTTTCCACTTGAAATAAGCTCTGCAACAAAAGAAGTAAATGTTTTCACTTCTCCTTTTAGTTTAATGCCCCACTCCTTGTATTCACGTAAAAAAACCTTTGCATCTGCCGGGTCATATGTAACTATTGTTTTAAAATCAAGCTTTTGTGCTGTTTTCTGCATTACAGCTTTTGTTTCATCAGCTGCACCTATTAAAAAATCCAAGGCGTAGCCACTGTCAGGTTCATCTGATAAAACAGTAAAATCTACACCTGCCGCCCTCAGCAATTTAATTGCATTTACAGCAGATTTTGGGCTTTTATAAATTGCATCTTTTCCTAAAAACAGCAGTGTGTCAGATGATTTCGGCAATTTTTCAATTTCAGATTTTAAATCCTCACTGTAGCCTGTCATACCATAAACATTGCCTGTTTCAAAAATGTTATCAATTAGCTTGCTTATGTATGAAGGTGTTTCCCCATTTAAAGCAAGCTCAAGGCGAACCTCTTTTGTAAATTTTACAGGATCCCATCCTGTAATACAATCATTTGTACACGCTCCACATAGTGTACATTCATATATATTATCAGCTACACCACTTAAAGGTTCAGCTCCTCTTTCAACTAATGAAAGCGCAAGTGCTCTTGCTCTTGCCGTATTCCTTTCCTGTCCTGTCGCATTACCGACGGGGCAAATATGACGGCACATCCAGCAAAAACGGCAGCTATCTATAGTTTCTTTACTTTTTTGTGAAATAAGCATACGAAAATCCTCCCTTATTATTAAACTTATAAACCAAGCTTATACGGATTCATTATACCGTTAGGATCAAGCTGTTTTTTAAGACCCTCAAATACCTGCATTGCAGGGCCGTACTGTTCCTTCATAAGTCTGCCGAGTTTAATCCCAACTCCATGGTGATCATTAACAACACCACCATTTGCAATTGCAGTTCTTACTCCGCAGTTCCATATTGCATTGTGCAAGCGAAGTGCTTCATGTGGATCCTGCGGAACATCATCCACAATAAATCTGTCATATATCATGCATCCCCATTCATACCAGTGTGAAAAATGGGCAATAAACCTTGCCATTGGGAAGTTTGTTTCAATCGCCTTTTTCATTTCCCAATATATTTTTTCAATTTTATCATAAGGAGCAATTGTATCCATTGTGCCGAACATTTGAGGTAAATCCATCATATGTCCCGGATAGAAGAAGGTTATTTTTTCTTTCCACCATTTTTCGCCGTATTCGCTTCCTAAATCCTCAGCACCATATTTTTTGAAGGTTTCCATAAGAATTTTATGTTCAACATCAACTAATTCTTTTACCCCTTCAAGAGCAATATTCATAAATGCGCCTTTTTTCTCAACACCAACTATTTTTTTGATTAAAGTTGCCGTTTCCGCTTCGTCATACAAACGCATAACAGAAGGCTTAAATTTTTGAAGTATCTCTTTGCCTGCTTTAAATGCGTCCGTCATATTGTGGAACAAAAATGCTCTGAACCTTCTGTCTTCAGGCTGATTGTAAATTCTCATCTGCGCTTTGGTCATAATGCCAAGCGTACCCTCTGAGCCGATAAAAATCTGATTCAGGTCAGGGCCTGCCGCATGCTTTGGAGCACGAGCAGTTTCAATAATATCACCGTTAGGAAGAACAACCTCCATACCAAGCACCATATCGTCAATTTTACCGTATTTGGTAGAGGAAACACCAATACCTCTGTGCGCTAAAAATCCTCCTACCGTCGAACAGGTAAGCGAACTGGGGTAATGCATTGTAGCGTAGCCCTTCTCGTTTGCCGCCCATTCGATATGTTTATAAATTGCGCCTGTTCCGCATTCTATGTACATACTGTCGGTATTAACATCGTAAATTTCGTTCATACGCTTTGTATCAAGCAAAATACCGCCGCTAACGGGAAGTGCTCCACCCTGGGTTCCGCCGCCGCCACCCCATGTTGTTACAGGGATTTTGTAGTAATTCGCTATTTTCAAAACCTTTGAGGTTTCCTCTGTATTTTTCGGCGATACAACAAAATCTCCTTCGGGCATACGAAGCCCTCTGTCTGCCCACATTCTTGACAGCCAGAAATAATCAACGCTATGCGTTAGCTTATCAATTGCTCTCGTGGAACAGTTTTCTCTACCTACAGCATCTTCAAGCTCAGACGCTATCATATCCATTAAAAAATCATTCATTTTGCTTCTCCTTAATCATTTATTGAGTCAAATTCAAGGCATGGAATATATTTACAGAATTCTTTCAGCATATCAGTATATGTACCGAAAATCTCGCTCATATGGTGAATATACGGCCCTTCAATAAGCTTTCGTTCAACCTTTGATAAGTTTTCAAACTCCGCCCAAAGATATGTGCCAAAGGTATGCGGCCCATCTGTTGTATTGAATTTACCACCAAGCAAAGTGTAATTTCCCCTGTCGCCCTGGAAACGTGCAATTGTATATTCGCCGTCCTTTGCCCTGAAACTGGGTTTCGTATTGAACAGCTTTGCTTTTTCCCCTTCCTTTTTGACAGAAATCGGGAACGGCCCACAGTGCCATAAAAGCTCTGCATTTTTATTAGTGGGATGCTTTACTGTAAATTCACCAAACAGCGGTTTTTCCTTTCCTCTTGAAGCGCACAATAATATTGCCTGTGAAATCGCCCCATGCATATCGGATTCACAGGTTACAATATATCCCATATCATAAAGAATACTCATAGCAAGACATGGATTTGCACCGAATGCCTGCGGCATACATGTCCAGCATTCACTCAAAATTACATCCGCATTTGTATCATTAAATACTTCAATATACGCATAGACAAATGTTAGCATTTTTCGTAAAACCACATCATCAAGAACGCCGACGTCATAGTCTGCTTTAAGCTTTTCCAAATCTTTATCTAACTCTTTGGATTTATCCTCAAGTAAACGGTTTAATTTTTCTGTCATTATTGTCATATTTACAGTTGAGATATTAATACCAAATTTTTCGGTAAGCTCCAGTTCGTTTGACATGACGCTTTTAAATGGGTTAAGCCTTGTACCGATTTGCGTAACCTTTAAGTTTCTAAAATTCTTCACCATGCACGCTACTGACAAAAACTTTTTAAATCCTTCTGTAAAAACATTTTCATTAATCTGACAATTTTCTATGTAAGAAAAAGGAATACTAAGCCGCCTTAATTGCTTGCTGATTGCAAAAAGCCCACAATGACAATCGGTATATCTCATACCGTCAGCTTCAAACACCATATCCTGAGGCCCCCACAAAAGCGTTGGCAGATTCATCATTTTTGCTATTGTTCCGGCGGCTTCCTCGTTGCCGAAATTACAGTTGATAATAAAAATTGCATCTACCTTTTCTTTCAGATAAAAATCCCGCACCTTTGCGCAGTCATTCGTTGAGTATAAAAGCCCCTCGTCATTCAGCCATTCAAGGTCGACAAATTCCGTCATTTCGTCCTTAAAATTCTCTTTTAAGTATTTGACAATTGAATTTTTGTTTTCGACAGCTTTTGCCGGCTCAAATATGCCTTTCCTTGTTTTTGCATCCGCAAGGTCACGCCTTTCGGGAAACAACCCTATTTTTAATTTGTAATCAAGCATAAAGCACGCTCCTTATAAAAATCATTTTCATAAATTTAACATCTAAACAAATACATTATACAATAAACAAAAATTAATTTCAATACATTTTTGAAAATTATTTTTATATTGACAAATATATTTATATACTATATAATTCTAATTGTAAAATATTTTTGAAATAGAGGATTCAGATATGAACAGAACATCACTTCAAATGAAGGTATTATATAATGAAATGGGCAAATCGGAAAAAAAAATCGCAGAATGGATTTTAGAAAACCCAGATGAAATACTGCCGCTTTCCATAGTTGAGCTTGCTGAAAAATGTAAAAGCAGTGAGGCAACCATTGTGAGATTTGCGAAAAGGCTTGGATTTGGTGGTTATCAAGAGCTTAAAATTTCACTTGCTAAGGAAAGTGGAAAAAAACGAATCAGTGAGAATATCACCGAAGCTGACAGCTGTTTTGAAATTTTGGAAAAGGTTTCAAACGAGATATACTCATCGCTTGAACTCACAAAAAAAGTAATAGATAAAGATTTGATTGAACAAGCTGCACAAAAGATTTTTTTGGCAGAAAAGGTGGTAATTTTCGGCCTTGGAAATTCCTCGTCTTTGGCTATGGATGCAGGGCATAAGTTCCTACGAGCAGGGCGAAACGCTGTAGCCTACAGCGATAATCATATGCAGGCAATCGCCGCCTCTCACCTTACAGAAAAAGACGTTGCAATCGGCATCTCTCATTCAGGTTCTTCAAAAGACATAGTGGATGCGCTGAAAATCGCAAAGTCCAAAAATGCGACTACAATTTGCATCACAAACAAAGGCAAATCCCCTATTTTAAAGCAAAGTGATATTGCACTATTTACGCAGTCACCCGAAACGCAGTACACAATTTTAGGGCTGTACTCACGTATTTCTGCCCTTGCCATCATCAATGCAATTTATCTTTACATGGTCAGTAAAAACAACAAGACATTGATAAAGGCGATTGATGATACAGAACAAGCACTGCATAGCAAAAAATATTAAACTATATCTATTATATCCGCTGTCATGCTCCTCGGCAATATTTGTAATATTCATTTGCTTCCCCCTATTGACTTTTTTAAAATAAACATTTAATATAAAGTATATTACGATTTTGGAGGATATTATGATATTCAACGAGTCTGTCATAAAATCGGGAGAAAGCAATAAATATATGTTTAAGCTGTTTCACTCAACAGTTTCGGCAGGACAAAGGGTTTACAGAGAACATCACCATACTGAGTTTGAAATTTCAGTTTTCAAATCGGGTAAAGGTGTTTACACGGTAGGCAAAAAGCAATATGAATTTCTAAAGGGCGATGTTTTTATGTTCAGCAGTGACGAGGTGCACTGTATTACCGATATTTATGCAGATGAACCAATGAACCTTATGAATATACATGTTGAGCCAAGATTTATTTGGTCACCGGGAAATAATATGTTTGACCTGAAATATCTAAATATTTTTTTTGAAAGAAATGAAAAATTTGAGAACCGATTTAATAGGGAAAATCCAACAACAGAAAAGATACGAAATCTTTTGTTTGAAATAGAAAATGAGTTTTTAGAAAAACAGTCTGAATATGAGCTGATGATTAAGGTTGAACTGTTGAAAATCCTCGTTATGGCAATACGAGGCTATGACTATGTTAAAAAAGGCTCTGCTTTTTCTGCAAAAACCCAAAGCCTTATCAGCCTTGAAAAAGCAATGAATTATATTGATTATAATTTGACAAGTGACATAGCCCTTGAAACTATAGCGCAAAATGCAAACATGAGTAAAACATATTTTTGCACCATTTTCAAAAAACTCAATGGCATTTCACCTTGGGATTACATAACGATAAAGCGTGTAGAAAAATCAGTTGAAATCCTTAAAACCTCACAAGATACTGTGCTTGAAATAGCATTAAAATGTGGTTTTAACAACACTGCAAACTTTAACCGTGCTTTTAAAAAGGTTACTGGCAAGGTTCCGGGCGATTATAAGTTGAAAGATATTTAGCCACTCTTCTAAAGCTTCACTTTATTTTCAAAACAAGATTAAATACCTGTTCTACTGTGTCAGCAAGGTTTTCGTATGCATTTTTGGAATTCATCGCATCCTGAAGCGTGCACACCTCTCTTAAAATTGGAAAATATGCATCTATGCCGCTTTTATTGCAAGCTCTGGCATCCTTTGTTACAGAGCCGGAAAATGCAATAACAGTTTTATTGTATTTTTTAGCTATCCAAGCTATTCCACCGGGCACCTTTCCCATTGCAGTCTGACTATCAATTCTGCCCTCTCCTGTAATTACAATATCCGCATTTTTAATGCTTTCTTCTATGCCTGTTTCCTTTATTATCAATT
>CAZUVQ010000086.1:0-7041 GCA_964623915.1 uncultured Oscillospiraceae bacterium | reverse complement strand
TCAACAAAAATTAGGTGCTGTCCGTTGGTTTTGAGGTGGAAAATTTGACAGTACCGTTTTTTCAGCGGGGAGTGATTATATGAGAATCGTAGTTTATCGTGCTCCATCATTTTTAAGAAGACTTTTAAAAGCAATATTCAGAATAAGGGACGAAAGCTGACCGTAAAAAAGGAGATGCAACCTTCCAAAACAGCATCTCCTTTATTTTTTTCCTATAACAACTCTGTCATTTCCGGCAAAATCTTTTAAAATTTTTACGTTATTGTAATATTCTTCAAAAATCCTTTTAACAGCATCTCCTTGCTTATATCCGATTTCTACAGCAAGCTTGCCTTCATCTTTCAATGCATCATATGCTTTTTCAGCGATTACGGGATAAAAATTGAGCCCGTGTGCACCACCGTCAAGAGCAATCACAGGTTCAAAATCCTTAACATCACAGTCAAGGCTTTTAATTTCATCTGTCTCTATATAAGGAGGATTTGAAATAATTATATCATATTCTCCTACTATTTCATCAGTTAAAATATCCGTATTTAAAAATATTGCATTAATATTGTGATTTTTTGCATTTTTTTTTGCTATTATCAGAGCATTCTTTGAAATATCTGCAAGTGTGAGATTACATTCACAATTAACTGCAACTGAAATACCTATACATCCGCTGCCACAGCAAAGGTCAAGAACACTTTTCCCGCAAGCCTCGCTTATTCCCCATGAAACAAGTATTTCTGTATCCGGCCTTGGTATCAACACATCCTTGTTCACTATAAATTCGAGCGAATAAAATTCTTTTACACCCGTTATATATGCTACCGGCATTTGGGTAACTCTTTTTTCAATATTTGCTGTGTACTCTGCAATAACATCATGGGGTGCCTTGTCATTAAAAATACAAAGTACCCCTGCCCTGTCAGTTTTCAAGAGAGCTGTCAAAAGTGCCCAAGCATCAGTTTTCTCTATTTTTTTTGATGCTGACCGTAGCATTTCCCCATAGGTCATTACCATTCATCGTCCTCTTTATTACCTGTTAATACATTTTCAAGAGCAACTATTGCCGTTTCTATCATATCATCATCAGGTTCAATCGTAGTAATATGCTGCAGCCACATACCGGGGGCAGAAATTATTTTTGTTACAATGTTGTTTTTTCTGCCCGCAAATTTTATAAGCTCATAACCTATTCCCACAATTATTGGCAAAGTGAGAAGCTTTACCAATACGCGTATTGGTGTAGCTAAATCCTTTGGAATAAACATTGACACAAATATTCCTACAAGCAGAACAAGAATCAAAAATGATGTTCCGCACCTGGGGTGAAAACGCTTTTGCTTTTTGACGTTTTCGGTAGTTATCTCATCACCGGCTTCGTAGCAGAATATTGTTTTATGCTCAGCCCCGTGATACATGAAAGTTCTTCTAATGTCTTTCATAAGGAGCATAGAAAGCATATATCCCAAAAAAATGATAATACGGAATACCCCTTCAAAAACACTTCGCCCAACATTAGTGTCAAGAAATGCTACTTTTCCGCCTATTAACCAGTCAAACAGCTGTGCCGGCAGATATATAAAAAGACCAACCGATAATATAACAGCAAGTATTACACTAAGCGTCATCAGAAGGCCCATAATAAAGCCTTGTTTTTTATCTTCCTTATTCTCTTCCTCAAAACCTGCTATTTCAGCCGAACGCATAAGGCACTTATAACCAAATCTCATAGAATCTATCATATTAAAAATACCACGTATAAAAGGTGCCTTAAGAAGCTTTGCCCTTTTTTGACCTATTGTATCCCACTTTTCAACAACAAGCTCACCCTTTGGGTTTCTAACTGCCATGGCGGTGGTTTTCGGGCCTCTCATCATAACGCCTTCTATAAGCGCCTGACCTCCTATACTTGTTTTGTGTTCACTCATAATATCACTCCTTCAAATCATTGTAACAAAAAATTAGCGAAAACACAATACCTTTTATTGATTTAATTTACAGGACTTACATTTGAAACGAAGAATTGAAAATGTTATACTCACATAAGGAGGTGGCCTTTTTATGAAAAAAATGCTCACAATAATGCTTATTGTTTTTCTTTTGGTGGGATTCACTGCGTATGCAGACACTGTACACATAGTGCAAAGAGGAGATACAATGTGGAAAATTGCTGTCAGATATCAGGCAGGTGTATCTGAAATAATCAAAGCAAATCCACAAATACAAAACCCTGATCTTATCTATCCGGGAAACAGATTAACTGTTCCCTCAACAAATTCTAATACACGGTCTCTTGAAACAGAGGTAATAAGACTTGTTAATGAAGTGAGAAAATCAAACGGTTTATCTACACTTACAGAAAACTGGGAGCTTTCAAGAGTTGCAAGATTTAAATCTGAAGATATGAGGGATAAACGTTATTTTTCACACCAATCACCAACATATGGTTCTCCTTTTGATATGATGAAGAATTTTGGCATCAAATACAGGACTGCAGGTGAAAATATTGCAATGGGATATTCAACTGCAAAAGCTGTTGTGGATGGCTGGATGAACTCACCCGGACACAGAGCGAATATTTTGAATAATAGCTTTAAATCAATAGGCGTTGGATATTGCAGCGGCAATTATTGGACACAAATGTTTATCGGATAGTTTATATCCACAAAATTACCAGTAAAATAATAAGCAAAAAAGCAAAACCGGCTGCTCACTTTTAGAGCAGCCGGTTTTCATATCACCATAAATTAGTTATTGCCTTCTATCTTGCTTAAATCCTGAACAATGTATCCGTCAGGAACATCCATGAAGCCTTCCGGTACTTTTGTTGAAAATTCAAGTATTTCCGTCAATTTTTCCGTACCATTATCATCAAATTGTTTAATATGTTTTATTGTTGTACTGTCAAAATAATATCTTACACGCTTACCTGCGGCGTTTTTATACTCCTCGTAAGTGTATTCAACATCCTTGATTACTTCTTTACCGGTTCCCAGAAGCGCATTTTTTGCTTCTTCTTCCGTTTTAACATTTATTATTGCTGTAAAGCCCTTCTTCATTGATTCATCAACAGGAGAGGTCAACACAACCTTCTGTTCGGGAATTACATAATAAAGCGTTTGCCCTTCAATAATCTGTGTGCCGCTCGAATCTTTCTTTGCAGCTTTGTCACCTGTCACAGCAACTTCTACTATTTCTTCCTTGCCGTCTTCGGTTGTTTTTTGCCTCATATAATAAGTACCGGCAGACACATATTCAGAAAGCATAGTAGGCACATATTCTCCGGGCTGTTTTTCGTCTGTTACTATAACCACAGATTCGCCCGGTTCTGTACTTACATCACTGCTGTTTTCGCTGACGGCTTTATTTTCATCTGAATTATCTGTTGCTGGATTTTGCTTTCCGCATGCTGTAAGTGCAAAAATAATAATAAATAATAAAAATAATATTTTCTTCATAAAGATGACCTCCATATATGTAATTATGTGACAGCTTATCATAAAAGAATTAGAAAATCAATATATTAATTCAATTCATACATTCTTCCCGGTTTTTCTCTTATTAGTCCTTTGATCTGCAGCATCGTAAGCCGGGCATTTACTTTTGATATATCCTCACCCGCAATTTTTACAATATCATTGACATGAAGCTCCTTATTTTTAAGGGCCTTTACAATTTTTTTATCAAATTCCTTTTCAGCAAAGCATACAGCTGCTTCATATGCCTCTTCCGAGTATGCTTTTATCTCTTCCGTTTCCTTTTGCCCGATTTCAAAATACCGGGGGAATCTAACAATATATTCAGCAATAATAGCATCCGCTGAAAGCAGCACCTCTGCACCGTCAGCTATAAGCTCATTTGTTCCACCGGAGTTGGGGCTTGTGATATTTCCGGGAAGTGCAAAAACATCTTTATTTTGCTCTCTTGCATATTTTGCGGTTATTAGTGCACCGCTTCTGACACCGGCTTCCATAACGGCAACTCCTAAGGAAAGACCGCTTAGTATCCTGTTTCGCTGAGGAAAGTTTCCAGCAAGAGCGTTCATATCAAGAGAAAACTCGCTGATAATAAGACCTTTTTCTTTGATTTCATCCCTTAATGCCTTGTTACCTGAAGGGTAATCAACCGCTAATCCACAACCGGCAATGCCTATTGTTTTTCCCCTTGCACGTAATGCACCTTTATGTGCGGCGCTGTCAATCCCGACAGCAAGCCCACTTACAATGGTGAACCCACATCGTGCAAGCTGTGATGATACTGAAATTGCGGCTGTAATACCATATTCACTGGGATGCCTTGAACCCACAATACAAAATGACAGCTCATTACTCAAAAGAGAAATGTCACCAACAGCATAAAGCATTATCGGCGGATCATATAAATTTAATAAAGACGAAGGATAGTTATCATCTTTTTGGGTAATAAGTGTTATACCCATATCCTCAGCCCTTTTCATTTCGCTTTCTGCAAATATCAGGGCTTTGTTATTCAATGCCTGCATGGATGTCATATCGCTTTTTATGCCAATTTCCTTGTAATCATTAGGTGATGCATTATATAAGGCTTTAATATCCCCGAAGTGACGCAATAACTCATTTTTTTTCGCAGGTGTTATTGATTCTATCGAATTAAGCCATGTATAAAGAAGTTTGTCATCAGCCATTAGATATCCCCTTCCGCCAGGTAAATGGGTTTCATATAATTTTTCCAGACTATCAGTTTCCACCTCACCGCATTTTGAGGAAGATTCTCTATGATATATTCCGTATAACCCTCATCGCCGTTGACGGCGTGGTTTTTTATATATACAAGGTTGCCCTCACTGTCATAAACCGCAACATACATTTTTGTATCTTCAGCGTCAAGCCCTTCCTGGCTGAAGCCTAAAATCAGTTTTTCCTTTGTAGATTCCATGTTTTTCGTTGTATTAATAAAAAGCGTCTCTTTAAGAAGCGTATTTACTATACTTTCTGATTTGACGTTATATTCATTTCCGGAAAACAGAAAATGCCCATCATTTGTATAGCCTATCACATAATCATATCCGGCATAAATTTTGCTGATGTTTCTCCATGAGGAAACATCAATGCTATATGTCTTCAATCCTGTCCCCGCAGAAACACAGGTACCATCGCTTTTTAACCCCACCGAAAAATAACGACCACACGCAGCATCAACAATATCACTCCAGCCTGACACGTCATGCTCGCCCAGCTCATAACCGCTTACAACTACTGTACGGTCAGATTTAATGCCGACAATATGCCTGTACCCCGGAAATATTTTTTCGATATCTGTCCAGCTTAATGTAGAAAAATATTTATTCGAGTGTATTTTGGAGATTACTGTTTTATTTTCCCGTAAAGCCGCCGAATAAAAATTGCCGCTTGCAACATCAATAATATCAGTATAGTTCAGTATAGTATCATCACTTAGCGTACTGTATGCTTTTCCATCCCATCTTAACCCTACAGCGAGAATATTATCATTACCCAGCTTTGATGTACTGACCTTCTGAACACCGTTCCAGTCATTGAAGTCATATAAGCCGTTTGTTATAACATTTTCTTTGTTATCAATAGCCAAGTACGTTTCTAACCTATATCTCCCATTCTCTATAGTAGAGTCAAGATACACTATGCTTCCAACAGATTCGGTAGGCAAATCACCATAAAATACGTCAGGGCTTGTATTCCCTATTATTCTCAATTTCCCCGAAGGCAGAACAAATGCCGTTGTATTTCCTCCTGTTGCCATAATGGGAAAAGGCTTACTGACCGTCAATGGCTCTTTATCAAGGTTCCAGCTATTTATATCGATTAACCAACGATAAGGGTTTAAAGTCATAGGGTTTCCTTTAACAGTAATAGTATTGTCATCATGTAATATCAAACTATATGTATTGATGGGATTTTGACCAATAACCGTCTGTTTTGCATTTTGTATATCAGAAAAGTCAAGGGCTGTTTTATTCTCCGGGTCATCCGTCTTATATTCTCCAGCGTTCGTTATTCCAATTGTAACTGCCTGATTACTACTGGTAGCTACAAGAATAACCTCTTTAATGTCTGTCCATTTCGAAGCTGCCCAAACTGAACCTTCCTTTTCATCAATCACACTTGTATACGGAAAACCAGCGTAAATTAATGTGCCGTTCTCCAGAAGAGCAACACTTACATCAGACCCGGCAAAAACCTTACTGACGCCTGCCCATGCCGATACATTGGCAGGGGCAGTTTTTCCCGTACCAACGCAGGTTCCATCTGTGCGAAGCCCGATAAGATGGGACGAGCCGGCAGCAATTTTTTCAATGTTACTAAATTGTGATGTATCAATTATATATGTACCGTAATCTGTTTTTCCAGTTAGCAAAACAGTTCCGCCGTCGGTTAAACCGGCAAGAAAGCTGTCACCTGCTACTATTTTCTGTATGCCTGTCCAAGCAGAAGCATCAAGTCTATAGTCTCCAGAACCTCCTACGGTAATTACAGTTCCGTCAGATAAAAGACCTGCCGAAAAATACTGACCGGCGGCTATTGCGATAACATTCTTCCAACCATATGTGTTACATTGACCATTATTATTGTTTCCGGCAGAATATACCCTTCCATAAGAATTTAGGCCTAAGCAGTGGTCATACCCTGCGGCTAATGCTGTTTCTGTGATTTTTTCAGCCGCAATTATTGTAGGGGGGAGAACCGCTAAATTTATCAAAAAAGCTATGAAAACAAATAAAACCTTTACTTTCACACGCTTATATCCTTTCTGCATTTAATATTAAAAAAAATGTAGATTAAATAATTGCGTTGCTAATGTTTTCAATAATCGTAGTAATAATACTTGTAGCCCCTTGAGCGTTTAGTTACGTTATTCATAACTATCCCAAGAATATTAGCCCCTGCATTGTTAAGGTTTTCAATTGCATTTTCAACGTCGGCGTAACTGGCATATCCCGCAGATACAATTATAAGTGTGGCATCGGTAAACCGCGAAACAATGGATGCATCTGCCAAACCAGCAGAGGGTGGGGAATCTATTATTACAACATCA
>CAZUVQ010000085.1:0-7722 GCA_964623915.1 uncultured Oscillospiraceae bacterium | reverse complement strand
GGAAAATTTTCCTTTTTGTACGATTGAACCAAATGTGGGAATTGTGAATGTGAGAGATAAAAGATTGGAAAAGTTATCTGAGATTTCGAATACCAAAAAGATTGTCTATGTGGCTATAGAGTTTGTGGATATTGCTGGATTGGTGAA
Source organism: uncultured Oscillospiraceae bacterium (assembly GCA_964623915.1). Taxonomy (GTDB): domain Bacteria; phylum Bacillota; class Clostridia; order UMGS1883; family UMGS1540; genus CAZUVQ01. The sequence goes on along the minus strand of CAZUVQ010000085.1, from coordinate 7,575 downwards.
ATGAGCTAGTGCTGGTGAGTGATTGGGAAATAAATTTCTTTCTCATATTAGAGAGGTGGATGCGATTGTGCAAGTTTTGAGGCATTTTAAAGAAACTGATGTGGTGCATGTGGAATGATGAATTGATCCAGTGAGAGATGTGGAAATAATCAATACTGAGTTGATTTTTGCTGATTTGGAGCAAATAGATAGAATTTTGCCAAATGTTCAAAAAAGAGCTCAAACTGCAAATAGCAAAGAAGATAAGGTTTTGGCAGATGCTTTATTGAAAATCAAAGATGCTCTGTCTGCTTGAAAAATGGCCAATACAGTAAAGTCTGACTTGACTCCAGAGCAACTTTCTTTGATCAAATCTTACAACTTTTTGACATTAAAATCATTCGTTTATGCGATAAATATCTCTCAGGAAGATTTGTGAAATGCAAGACAAATTCAAAAAGAATTTGAAGAAAAGCTAGATAGTCCTGTAGCGATAGTTTGTGCAAAATTAGAATCTGAGATTATGGAATTGGAATGAGAAGAAAAACAAGAATTTATCAAGGAGCTTTTGAGTATAAATGATATGGAATATATTCCGACTTTGGATGATCTGATTTCTTTGGCATATAATAGAGTGGGACTGATGTATTATTTTACCACTGGAGAAAAGGAGTCAAGAGCTTGGGCGATCCCGATTGATTCTACAGCTCCACAAGCTGCTTGAGCGATTCATAGTGACTTTGAAAAATGATTTATCAAAGCAGAGGTTTTGAAATATGAAAATCTCATTGCCCATGGTTCTTGGAATGCGGCAAAAGAAAAATGATTGGTTAAATTAGAATGAAAGGATTATATTGTGCAAGATGGAGATATTATGATTTTTAAATTTAATATGGGAGTAGCAGGAGCAGGTATTTCAACGCTGATTTCAGTCATATTTATAAGTGTTTTAATGACTAAAATGGCGTGCAAGCCATCAAATCTTGTATATATAGAAAAAATCAGAAAAATCAAACTCGATTTTTCTATGATTAAAAGGATTTTAGGAATAGGCATTCCAAACAGTATTGAAAATGGAATGTTCCAAATGGGAATATTGCTTTTACAGCGCTTAACAGCAAGCTTTGGAACAGTGGCAATTGCGGCAAATGCTATTGTTAAAAGCTTGTCGCCCTTATCTTATGTTATTGCTCAATGTTATGGGCTTGTAATAGTAACGGTAATTGGGCAGTGCATGGGAGCCCACAAAATAGAACAAGCAGTTATGTATACAAAGCATATTTTAAAATTAAATTACATAATTGCATTATTATTAAATATTTTTTGTATAGCCGCAAATGGTTTTTTGATAGCCAGTTTCAATCTATCCCCGGAAGCAAACAAACTTGCATCAAGCATATTTTATATGTATTGCATAGGGGCAATTTTCTTCTATCCTTCAAGCTTTGTTCTGCCAAATGCACTCAGGGCTTCGGGAGATACAAAATTTACTATGACAGCCTCTGTTTCAACCATGTTTGGCGCAAGAATTGGATTAGCCTATGTTTTTGGGAAATATATGGATATGGGGCTTTTTGGCGTTTGGCTTGCAATGCAAATGGATTGGGTTGTAAGAAGTATAATATTTATATTTAGGTTTAAACAAGGTAAATGGAAAAAAATTAAGGTTGTATAATACTAATTATGAAAGTGGGGTAAGCTATGAATTTACTTGGAGTAGACGTTGGTACATCATCGTTGAAAGCAGCGGTATTTAATGAAAACGGTGACCAACTTTCATCTTCTACTGTTGACTATACATTGATTACTAAGGGTGACTATGTTGAATTTGATGCAGAGCAGTACTGGACTTTGTTTCAAAGGGGAATGAACGAAGCCGTAGGGGATTTAGAGGTTTCTGCACTTTCGATAGACACACAATGTGAAACAATGATTTTAACAGATGAAAACGGTAATCCTGTTCGCAGAGCCATTGTATGGCTTGATAACAGAGCAACTTTGGAAGCCGCAGAAATTGAGCAGGCATTTGGTGTGCAAAAGGTTTATGAAATAACAGGACAACCCGAAGTTGCCGCAACGTGGCCAGCTTGTAAATTACTGTGGATAAAGAAAAACGAGCCTGAAGTTTGGGCGAAAACAAAAAAGATATTTTTGCTTGAGGACTATTTGTTATTTAAACTGACGGGTGAATTTATAACGGAAAAAACACTGCAGTCATCAAGCCTTTATTTCGATATAAGAAACGGTGCATGGTGGACAGAAATGATTGAATTTTTAGGTGTTGACAAAGCTATGCTGCCAAAAATACACAATAGTGGCGAGGTTGTTGGCAAATATGGTCACACAAGCGTAGTAACAGGTGCAATCGACCAGATAGCAGGTGCTATAGGTGCAGGTACTGTTAAAAGCGGAATAGTAAGTGAGATGACAGGAACTACTATGGTTATTTTTGTGCCAAGTAATGAAATTCCGCCATACAATCCTGAAAGTAAGGTGCCATGTCATATTAATTTTGACGGTAAATACTGCTTAATGTCGTGGACACCAACTGCCGGAATTGCACTTAAATGGTTTAAAAATAATTTTTGCGAAAATTTTAGTTTTAAGGAGCTTGATGAGTTAGCAAATGGTGTTTCACCAGGCTCTGACGGCCTAACATTTTTGCCGTATTTATGCGGTTCAATTATGCCGAAGTACAACCCTGATGCTCGCGGTGGATTTTATGGATTTACGTTAGAGCATACGAGAGGGCATGCAGTTCGCAGTATTTTAGAATCTGTTGCTTGTATGTTAAAGAGCAGTCTTGACTATTTAGAACTTTCTTGTAATGAAATCCGCTCTATGGGCGGTGGCGCATCGAGCCCGCTCTGGTGCCAGATTAAGGCTGATTTGACAGGAAAGAAAATTATAACGCTGAAAAACAGTGAAGCTGCTTGTTTAGGTTCTGCAATTTTGGCAGGAGTAGGAATTGGTGTGTATCCTTCTGTTGAAGCAGCTTGTGAAAGATTAGTTCAAACAGATAAAATGTATGAGCCAAGCGGCGTGGATTATACAGACACATATCAAAAATTTTGTGATTTGGAGGCGAAAAATGTATGAGTAAGGTTGCATTTGTTGGATTTGGTGAAGTAAACACTCCCATGGACATTATTGTTAAGAAATGCAGTGAGGCTGAAAAAGTATTAATAGCTGAGGGGTTGGATTTAATATCAATTTATCCTGTTACTGATGATTATGAGGAAAAAGATATTAAAAAAGCCATAACCACTCTTAATGGAAACGATTTTGATGTGATTGTGCTTTGTGTTGCAGGGTGGATTCCTACTCACGCTGTTATTAAAATTTGTGAACAATTCAGACACAAACCAATGGTTTTATGGGGACTTTGTGGTTGGATAGAGGGCGACAGAATAGTAACTACTGCTGACCAGGCAGGAACTACTGCAATTAGAAAAACCATGCAGGATTTAGGCTATAAGTTTAAGTATATATACGACATAATAGGCAAACCTACAAATTCAAAAAAAGTTGTGGATTTTGCGGTTGCGGCATCGGCTGCTGCTTCTCTTCGCAGTGCAAAGATTGGAATGGCAGGATACAGAGATATGAATTTGTATGGAACTCTTTATGATGGTTCATCTCTTAAAAAGGTTGTTGGCACTGAGATTGAAACATTTGAAATGCTTGATATTTTTCAGAGGTATGAAAAAATTACTGATTCTGAAAAGCAAAATGTTATAGATAATGTAATGCTTAAGTGGAACTTCAAAAAAGAGCCTAAAAAAGAAGGTTTAGCTATGGCGGCAGGGTATTATCTTGCAATTTCGCAAATAATCGACGAGCGTGGGTATAAAGCAATATCCCTTAAAGATGTTGACGGAATGAAAAAGCTTTTAGGTTTTCCCCCAGCACCGATATTTATGCTTCTCTCTGATTGCGATAAGGTTTCCACAATTCCCGAAAATGATTGCCTTGGAAACGTAACACAGCTTATGGTTAAATATTTGACAGGGCAATGCGGAGCATACCTTGAATTTTACGAGTTCTTCGAGGACAGGGTTTTAGCAGGTGTTCCTGACTATGTTCCGGCCGAAATAATTGACGGTGAAATAACGGTAATTCCTGCAGCATTTGGTGAACTGTCAGAGGGAATCTTAAACGTATCAAAGGTGAAAACAGGCTTACTTACTATGTGCCGCTTGGTTTACACTGACGGAAAATATTATATGCACATGGTAACAGGGGAGGGGATTACTCCGAGAAAGTGGGAGGAAGCAGGATGGGCACAACCGGCACCGCAATTACCAGGGCTTGAAATTCTGCTTGATGATGTTGAGGGCTTTGCAGATAATGTTATGTGTCAGCATTATATTATTTCCTACGGCGACAATACGCAAAAAATAAAAAATTTATGTGACATATTAGATATTGAGGTGATTTAAATTGTATAAAGGTTTAAATATTAAACCGCCGTTTTTTGAAATTGGTCCAAAAGCCTATCTTTACGGTGAGAAAATGTTAAAGCTTGCAAAAGTAATTGAAAGCGTTGCACTGAAATATGATGTTGATATTATAGTTACTCCGCAACATACCGATATTAAACTGCTTGCGGATAATACTGAAAGAATTCTTGTTTTCGCTCAGCACATGGATTATTTGCCCATTGGCAGAGGTCTTGGGAGCGTTCTTCCCGAAGCTGTTAAAGCGGCAGGGGCAGTTGGGGTTATGCTTAATCATGCGGAAAAACCTCTTACACTTGAGATAATAGAAAAAACTATAAAAAGAGCTGACGAGGTAGGACTTGGAACAATTGTTTGTGCCGACACTGTCGAGGACGTTAAGAAGGTAGCAAAAATGGCACCTAATCTCATAGTTGCCGAGCCTACCGACCTTATTGGAACAGGGAATACAAGTGATAGTAACTATGTTCTTGATACCATTAAAACAGTAAACGAAATAAATCCTGATATAATGGTACTGCAAGGAGCAGGCATTTCAAACGGTCAGGACGTGTACAACACAATCAAGCTTGGCGCACATGCGACCGGCTCAACGAGCGGTATTATTAAAGCAGATGACCCATATGCTATGGTGGAGGAAATGATATTCAACCTTCGCAAGGCATGGGATGAATTACATAAATAGGGTGATGAAATGAAAGAAGAATCATTAATTCAAGTAAAAAAAGTATATAAAATTGAAAGCGAATGTATTGAAAAAATGCTTGACTATTTCGATGAGGAAGCTTTTTCAAAAGCAGTTGAGCTTTTAAAAAATGCTGAGAGAATTGGTGCAAGCGGTAGCGGTCATTCAGGAATTATGTGTCAGCATTTTGCGCACCTTATGTGCTGCATAGAAAGACCGGCAAGGTTTATTTCTCCGGCTGAGGCAGTACACGGAGCAACCGGTTTTCTTCAAAAGGGAGATGTAATGGTATTTGCATCAAGAGGCGGAGCTACCAAGGAACTTATCCCGATACTTGATATATGCAAGTTAAAGGGAGTGCATATAATTACTATTACAGAAAATACACAATCACAGCTTGCAAAAGAAGCAGAAGTGGTTTTAAAGCAGTATGTAAACCGTGAAACAGATAAATTTAATTCACAAGGGACAACCTCATCAACGGCGCTTTGCGTGATATTCCACGCATTGCAAACTGCTCTGATTGAGGAAACTGACTATAAAAACGAACAATTCGCCTTAATTCACCCCGGTGGTGCGGTAGGCGAAAGGTTAAATAAATAATATATGGAGGAATTTACAATGGAATTCAAAGTTTTTCAAAAGGAACTGGAACTGCAGTCAAGAGGATGGATACCTACATTTCACGATGTATCAAAAGAGGTGCTTGAAATTGTTAAAGCATCAGGTATTAAAAACGGTACTTGCTGTATAGCATCACATCACACAACATGTTCTGTTATGATTCAGGAATGCTCACATGATATTGACTCGTTTGATCTTGAATACTTACAGCATGATTTGCTTGACATCATGAGGAAAATGATTCCCGATTTTGCGGAAGAAGGACAGTACCGCCATCCGGGACCGATTCATTCACAGTTTGGCAGATATGTTAATGAACCGGGAGATTTTACAAGCATGAATACTGACGGTCACTTAAGAAGTGTATTCTTCGGCAGAAGCGAAACCATGACAATTAAAGACGGAGAGCTTGACGGTGGAGAATTCGCACATATCTATTTTATAGATTGGGATCATGTACGTGCACGCCACAGACAGCTTAATGTTACAGTTATGGGTACAACTGATGATGTGGGAGACAGAAAGTGGAACAATGGTGAAACAGTGAATACATTACATAAGTTTACTGATGAAGAAAAGGCATATGATGTTCACTATACTCTTCAACAGCAGAGATAAATTGCGCCGGTAATTTTTTAAAAATTTAATTTTACCAAAAAAATGAGGACTTTTGCGTTTTGCAATCGTCCTCATTTTTACAGCATTGATTTGAACATGTTCAGTATTACAAGTTTTTCTTATTTTGTCAATATCAAAAAAATATTTAGTATTTCTTTGGATAGAAAGAAAAAATGTACTCATTGAACAAAAGTAGAGTGAAGTTCATTAACATTAAAACGGCTTTATACATATTATATGGTATAAGGTGGTGAAAAATTGATATCCCAAAAAGAATTTATAACAATGTCTCTTGATTTGAATCTATTTTTCTTGAGAATAATGAAAGAACACTCTTTCTTTCTTGAAATAGGGTTTACACCGAGAGATAAAAATATGTCAGAGCAGGCAGGAGTGTTCAGGCAAAGTTTTGAACAACTGCTTTCTGAAGCGACAGCTCTCGCAAATAGAAATGTAAGTGCAAACACATTAAACTCCCGTCAGGTGACTACGCAATATACATTAGAAGCCGAAAGGCTTACAAGCTTCTACACAGGAATGCCGGGTACACGAATGGAAGAGGCGGTGGAAAATCTTGATCGCAGAGCATACCAACTGACCAGAGAACTTGCTATGTTCAAAGAACAGCTACTTGGAAGCGTTCGTTCCTGCAAGATGTTTACGATGAATTATCCTCTTCTAATAGAGCATATATTAAGGGAAGCAAGGCACTTCATGAACATGCTTGCTAAGCTTTTGCGCAGAGAAAGTATAAATAGCCCCGAGGATATTCTAAATCAGGAATTATTCTGGAATCGGCAAATGGCAGAACATGCGAAGTTCATTGCTGGATTGCTTGACCCCTCGGAAGAGGCACTCATGGAGACAGCGAGGATGTTCGGTAGAGAGTTCGACGTGCTGACCGCTGAAGCGGAACAAGCTACAATGCAGATGATGGATATAGCAGGTATTATCGCAGGCACCCGCCAGGAAACTGAAAGGCTGCGGGACTTTAAAGCAGCAGGCACAAAAGGCATATTGGAGTGCAAGATTCAGTCAATAATAATACCGTTGCTGGGCGACCATGTATTGCGCGAAGCGAACCACTATCTGTGCATAATGGGTATGTGCCAAAACTAAAATTATAAAATAATAGGGCAATCGCCCCATATAGAATAAAAGCCCGGCTGCATAGTCGGGCTAAATACTTTTAATCCACAAATATATTTG